>CAZOYZ010000721.1:0-2487 GCA_964584045.1 uncultured Prolixibacteraceae bacterium
CGTGATACCTTACAGGCGATCTCGGTGAACTACCATCCCCGTAAACGTCCGATGACGGTCGCGACCCTCAACGAAGCGAACCTGACTGCGATCGGTAAAATAGTTCGGGATCGGTTTTCAGATGCGGACGATTTTAAATTTTTCTTCGCCGGCAGTATTGATCCGGTTAAATTCAGGCCCCTGGTTGAAAAATACATCGGCGGGATCCCTTCATCAGAAAAGTCGGAAACGTGGAAGGACCTGAATATTGATTCGCCGGAAGGTGTGGTGGAGAAAACTGTTTTCCGTGGTCAGGAACAAAAAAGTATCAATTATACCGTATTCCACGGTAAATTTAACTATAACCCGGAGAACCTGGTCATGATCAACGCCATTGGCAAAATACTGACAACAAGATTACTCGAAGTGATCCGTGAAGATAAAAGCAGCGTCTATTCGATCCGGGCTAATCCGTCTGCCGAGAAATTTCCTGAGCCGGAATACAGTATTACGATTCAATACGGGACAGATCCCGGCAAAGTGGAAGAATTGCAACAGGCTGTATTTAAAGAGATCAGGGATCTTGCCGAAGCCGGACCCACCGACGGGGATCTTCATACCGTTAAAGAAAAATTGCTTCGTGAGCGGGAAAACAGCCTGCGTGAGAATGCGTTCTGGATCGCGGCCCTGACGAACGGATACCTTTATAAAAACGGCGATTTCAGTCAATTCGGGAACTACGATGCGCTCGTCGGCCAACTGTCGAAAGATCACATTAAGGAAGCCGTCAAAACCTATTTTTCATTTGACAACTATTATAGTGTGACCTTAAAACCGGAAAAGCAATAAAGGTCATATCATCATTTATGAATCTGTCCTGAAAAATCAGGAATGAAAGGTCTTATTGAAGGAAGGCAGGGCGAAGTAATATGCTGTTCACGCAGATACGGGTTACTTCGCCCTGCTTGTCATGCAGGATCATCTTTTTAGACCGCCCCATTAAACTATAACAAAAAAAAGTAGTCAAAACAGGCAAATTGAGAACGTTTCGGGAACGAAACGACGATCAAAGATGAACATGATCATGTATCCGGACTATTTATTAATCATTTAAAAAGGTTTTATCATGAAAAAAATGTTTTTGATTACTGTTTTATTTCTGAGTGTTTTTTCACTGGCGCAGGCGCAGCGTAACACGGGACAGCGCCCGTCGAGAAGTGGTGGCGGCCAACCGCGGATGAACCCCTCCGAATGGATTGAACGCCGTACTCAACGTCTGGCTGAAACCTTATCACTGAGTGAAGACCAGATTGCGAAAGTAAAGGCGATCTATACAAAAGATTCTGAGGAGCAGCGTAAGGCCATGGAAAAAGCGAGAGCAGAAGGTCAGGAATTTGACCGCGAGAAGATGCGTGAGCAAATGAAAGCAACCAGGACCAAACAGGATAATGAAATAAGGGCATTACTTACTGATGAACAAAAAGTAAAATTTGAGCAGTATATCAAGGAAAGAGAAGAGCGGATGAAAAACTGGCAGGGTGGCCCCGGTGGTCCCCGGCAGAACTAAGTTCCGGATGAACGGCTATTCCTGCGAAGGCTAAATTTCAGGTTGATCGGTTCCTGCTTTTGCAGGGATCTCCCGGCTGAAAGATTCCCTTTCGCAGGAATGGGAAGTATCTGATGAAGATTCGTGCGTTCGCAGGACTGGCATGAGCATGATTATCACTAAAAACCGGTCACTGTTCATTCTTTTCAATCAGTCTGATTAACTCTTCTGCTTTAGCGAGATCCCCGAATTTCCCAAGATCCATCCATGCTGAATCATTGTCGGTAAAAGCCATGATCTTTTCAGAAGCCGATAACCGCAGGTAGAGGTCGATAATTGAAAACCTGCCTGCTTCCCGGATCAGAGAAAATAAGCGCGGTCTGATGAGATGGATCCCGCTAAATGCCATCGGGATGGTTTCAGCCGCTAATCCCGGGCGGGCCTGCCTGATTTCTCCTGATATCCTGTTTTCCCACCCTGCCAATCGATCATCATCGTCAAAAAGCAGGTAGCGTGAGGTCTGGCGCCGGCGCACGACCAGGCTTGCCAGAGCGTCTGACTGCGTATGAGTCTGAAAGAGCCGGTAAAGATCCAGGTTGGTCAGAATATCCACGTTGATTAACAGGATCGATTCTTTCCCCTCGAGGAACCCTCTGGCTTTCAGAAGTCCGCCGCCGGTATCCAGCAATAGGTCTGTTTCGTCCGACACGTGGATGCTTATGCCGAAATTGCTGCGCTGCCGTAGAAATTCCCTGATCTGAGCGGCGCAATGATGTACATTCACGGTAACATCGGTGATCCCGTAATTTTTCAGGTAAGTGACAGATCTTTCCAAAAGGGTCTTTCCGCCGACTTCAACCAGTGCCTTGGGTTTATCGTTGGTTAAAGGCTTTAACCGGGTACCCAGACCCGCTGCAAAAATCATTGCTTTCATTGTTTCAGACACAAGTATCAAGTATCAA
>CAZOYZ010000722.1:0-2482 GCA_964584045.1 uncultured Prolixibacteraceae bacterium
ATGGATTGTGGGTACGGTTATTATCGTTCTGACCCTGTTAGGGGGGATTGAAGCCATTATCTGGCTGGACGTGATCCAGGGGTTTTTGCTCATTACCGGAGGAATTATTGCGTTGATCATTTTGCTGTTTACGCCCGAAGGGGGGCCGGCAGCCGTGTGGCGGGCAGCTGCGGAGAACGGAAGGACCGGTTTTGGCCCGTTCGACCTGGACTTTGTGAACCTTACCTTCATCGTGATGGTTTTAAACGGTATTTTTTACGCGATCCAGAAATACGGTACCGATCAAACCATTGTGCAGCGTTACCTGACCGCCAGGTCGGATAAGGCAGCAGTTAAGGCGGCCTTGATGGGCGTGCTGCTGAGCGTTCCGGTATGGGCGATGTTCATGTTCATCGGAACAGCGCTTTTTTCGTGGTATCAGCTTGCAGGATCCGCTCTGCCTGAGGGGATCCTGCCGGATGAGGTCTTTCCTCATTTCATTATGACTCAACTTCCTCCGGGGATCGTCGGACTAATCCTTTCCGCCCTGATCGCGGCGGCGATCTCCAGCCTGGATTCCGACCTGAATTGTCTTTCGGCCGTTTTGCTGCAGGACTACTACCTGCGTCTCAAACCGGCGAGTTCAGAGAAACACCGCCTGTACATGAGCAAGCTTTTTGTCGTCGTGGCCGGTTTTCTGGCCATCCTGATCGCCCTGTGGTATGTTCGCGCCGGAAGTGAAGGGGTGCTGGGGGTCGTGTTTACCCTGTATTCCATTTTTTCAGGCGGCATCGCGGGTATGTTCCTGCTGGGGATCTTCACCACGCGTGCCAACAAACAAGGCCTATATTGGGGAATAGGAGCCTGTATCCTTTTCACCGCCTGGGCGCTTTTTACTTCAACCCCGATCGGAATGGGGGGAAAAGAGACGCTGCTGGTCAATCTGGGGAATTATAACTTTACCCATCATCCTTATATGATCGGCGTGTACAGCCATCTGGTGCTGATCTTCTTTGGCTACACAGCCAGCTTCATGTATAAAGGAGATAAGCCGGACCCCCGGCTCACCTGGTACGGGCGGAAAATGAACCATCGGAAGGATCCGGATGATCAAGTCAATTGAAATGATGAATTCATTCTATCAGTAACCACAAAACCAAAACATAATGAACAAAATACTACTGATCAGCTTAATGGCGTTTCTGATATCCTGCAAAGCAGAAATCAAAAAAGCCGCACCGGAGCAGATGCCGGTACTGCAGATTTCGGGAAACGGCCGTTTCTTTACTGATCAAAATAAAAAGCCGTTTTTCTGGCTGGGTGACACCGGCTGGCTCCTATTTACCAAACTGAGCAGGGAAGATGTTGTTCAGTATCTTGACAATCGTGCTGAAAAGGGCTTCAACGTGATTCAGGTGATGGTGCTGCACGGCGTGGGAGCGAAAAACCTCTATGGCGACTCGGCCCTCGTCGATCAGGATGTCTCCAGGCCTCTGACAACCGAAGGGAATCATTTTGATCATCCGGACGAATACGATTACTGGGATCATATGGATTTTGTCATTGCGCAGGCTGCACAACGGGGACTTTACCTGGCCCTGGTGCCAATTTGGGGCACGAATGTCCGGGCCGGGCATGTGAACCGGACGCAGGGCAAGGCATACGCCGGGTTCCTTGCGGCGCGCTACAGGGACCAACCCAACGTGGTCTGGCTGAACGGTGGCGATGTTGCCGGATCGGACTCCATCGATGTTTGGAATGAGATCGGGAACACCCTGAATGCCGGTGATCCCAACCATCTGATTACCTTTCATCCGTTTGGCCGAACGCAGTCATCGGGCTGGTTTCATCAGGAAGCCTGGCTCGATTTCAATATGTTCCAGTCGGGACACCGGCGTTATGACCAGGATGATACGGAAAATGCATACGGAGAAGACAACTGGAAATATGCGGAGGCGGATTACAGCCTGATCCCGGTAAAGCCGACGCTTGATGGTGAACCCTCCTATGAAGGGATCCCGCAGGGACTTCACGACACCCTGCAGCCCTACTGGACCGATGCGGATGTGCGCCGCTATGCCTACTGGTCGGTTTTTGCGGGGGGATGCGGATTTACATACGGACACAGCGCCGTGATGCAGTTCTATCATCCAAAAGACAAGGGCAGTGCTTACGGGGCAAAAAAATACTGGACGGAAGCCATCAACGATCCGGGCGCGGGGCAAATGATCCATCTGAAAAACCTGATGCTTTCGTGTCCGTATTTTGAGCGCGTGCCCGATCAGTCGGTCATCGCTGAACAACCGGGTGACCGCTATCATCACCAGGTCGCCACCCGGGGAGATGACTATGCATTTATTTACACGTATAACGGACAGAACATGAAAGTCAATATGGGTAAAATAAAGGGTGAAAATGTGAAAGCAGCCTGGTACAATCCCCGTGACGGGAAAACGGAAGTTGTTGGCATATTTCCCAACCGCGACATCCGTGAATTCGATCC
>CAZOYZ010000723.1:0-2474 GCA_964584045.1 uncultured Prolixibacteraceae bacterium
TTTCGGATCAAGCAACTCACTAAACCCCTTGAATTTTTTAAACCCTTCGGATATTGAATCAATGGATGTACTGAAGGATGCTTCTGCCACTGCTATTTATGGTAGCCGTGGGGCAAACGGAGTGATTATTATAACAACGAAAAGAGGAAAGGGGCAGGCTGGAGGTCTGAGTTATTCCGGCTCTCTTGGTGTTTCAAATGTAGCCAGAAAAATAGATGTACTCACAGCCTCAGAGTATATCGATTTCCAGCGAACAAAGGGGGACGAAGACAACATTTATGATCCCGGTATCAGCACCGACTGGCAGGATGTGATATTTCGTTCCGCCCTCACCCAGAACCACAATTTATCTTTAAGCGGGAACAATGCTTCATCGGATTATTTTGTGTCGCTCAGCTTGATGGATCAGCAGGGTACCATAAAAACCAACAACCTGAAAAGATACACGGGAAGGGTCAATTTTACCCAGCGCTTACTGGATGACCGCTTAAAAGTTGGCATTAACCTGACTGTGGGACATACCGATAATACAGGCTCCCCGCGAAACGATACTGCAGATGCCAACTACGGGAATTTATTGTCGGATATGCTCGGGGCTAACCCAACCTATCCGACTCATAATGCCGATGGGTCGCTTTTTGTATTTCCCAACGGGAGGAACCCGCTGGCAGACCTCGAAATATTTGACGACTTTACCCGTACCGACCGGGTGTTGGGCAATATCGAAAGTTCGTTTGAAATTTTGAAGGGAATGGAATATAAAATCAACTTTTCGATCGACCGGACAGTGGGCAACCGGGAAACACAAATAAGCCCCAACAGTTTAGCAAACATGCAACATCCTGAAGGGCGGGTCGTTTTTTCCGATACGGAATCAAGCAGCCGGGTGATTGATAATTATTTAAAGTACAACATGGATTTTAACCGGCATCACATCATTCTGCTGGCCGGTCATTCATACCAGCATCTCTTTTACCGCTCTACGCAGTTTAGCATCGACGACTTTACTACAGATGAAATAGAGGCTTATTATAACCCCGGCATTGCTTCTTCGGTAAATAGTCTTCCTTCCGGGGGCGCGACTGTGAATGAACTGCAGTCGTTTTTCAGCAGGCTTAATTATGATTTCGGCCACAAATACCTTTTAACCGTTACTTTAAGGGCCGATGGTTCTTCAAAATTCGGTAAAAACAACCGGTATGGCTTTTTCCCTTCTGTTGCAGGGGCCTGGCATATTAACGAAGAGAATTTTATGAAAAATTCGTCTTTGTTCAGCGAACTCAAACTCAGGCTTGGCTGGGGACAAACGGGGAACCAGGAAATACCCGGAAAAATCACCCAGGCTTCCCTCACTTCGAGCAGCAATACAGCATATGGAGCCTACCCGTTATATGAAAATGCCATTAGCGAAGGATACACCTATACCCGGACAGCTAATCCTGATATTAAATGGGAAGTGACCACGCAAACAAACATTGGTTTAGATTTCGCTTTTATACGCGGCGCACTATCCGGCTCTATCGACTACTTCTATAAGAACACCAGCGATATGCTGTTAAACCTTACCGTTTCCGACCCCATATCGCCTACTGCCACTGTTTGGTCAAATGTCGATATGGATGTGATGAACAAGGGGTTTGAAATGGCCCTGGACTATTCCTCAAGTGCATCAAGGCCATTTCACTGGTCATGCGGCGGAAATGCGACTTTCCTGCATAACGAAGTGAAAAACGCTCCGTTTACTTTTTTGCCTACCGGTTATGTGCGCGGACCAGGCCAGACGGGTGTAACATGCAGCGGTATCCTTAACGGCGAGTCGATCTCTTCTTTTTACTTGTACAAACACCTTGGGTTCGACGAAAATGGGGAAAACCTGTTTCAGGGGGCAGATGATGAAGACGGATTAACCGCCGGTGACAGGGTGGTGGCAGGTTCGCCTATTCCCACTTTCACGTATAACCTGTACGGAAACTTCAACTATAGAAATTTTGAATGTAGCCTGAATTTCAACGGGGTTACCGGGAATAAGATTTATAATAACACAGCAAACGCATACTTCAACGTGCCCCAGTTGGCCTCAGGTTTGAATATTGCCAAAAATATGGTTAACCAGGAAGAAACCCTGACCAACTCGGCTACCGCATCGACCCGCTATTTGGAAGACGGAAGCTTCTTCAGGTTAAACAATGCAACCCTGAAGTACAATTTCAACTTGAGAAATCTTACATGGTCCAATAAATTAAGCTTGTTTATAACAGGCCAGAACTTGTTTGTCATCTCAAAATACCATGGGTTTGACCCGGAAGTAAATGTTCCTTCCGATTGGGGCGGAATTACCGCTTACGGGATTGACTTTGCCAATTACCCGAAATCAAGAACCTTTATGGTCGGGATCAATGTGTCATTCTAAACCATGGAATACAAAATTTTAAATCAAAAATACAAGTTATGAGAAAGATATTGTTGTTTCTATT
>CAZOYZ010000724.1:0-2472 GCA_964584045.1 uncultured Prolixibacteraceae bacterium
TGGATAACAGCTTCGATGCCATCAAAAGAGGCGTAAGCCGCGTGCGGATCACCAATATAGCAGGATTACAGTCCGGCGGAACCACGCTCCTGTCCGAATAAACTGATCCGGATGGCGGCATGAGCAGAAAAATGATCTATATTTGATCAACGAACAGATAAGACCACTTTCTGATGACCTGCAAACGGATACGCGAATGATTCAGGATCAAAAAGATATTGACTGGTTTAAACAGGTTTTTGATGATCATTACGAATACATTAGAAACTTCATCTATTACTTATCCGGCAATATCGCCCTGGCAGAGGACGTGACACAGGATGTTTTTATGTTCCTCTGGGAGGATCGCCGGAATATCAGGAAGGAAACCGTCCGCGCTTTTCTGTTCACCGTGGCCAAAAATCAATATTTTAAACATCACCGTAAAACAAAGATCAATTTAAACTTTGTCAATTCGATCGTCTTCGGGCAGGATGATGAATCGCCCCATTTCATTCTGGAACTAAAGGAATTTGACCGGACACTGCAGCGGGCGATCAGTGAGATCCCGGAGAAAACGCGCGCCATATTTTTATTGAGCCGGATTGACCGCCTGACTTACGCAGAAATTGCCGAAAGCATGAAAATCAGCATAAAGGCAGTTGAAAAACATATGACTAAGGCGTTGAAGATCCTGAAAGAAAAAGTTGACAGAAAAATCTAGGGATATGGACCACCGGAATCAAGATATGGAAAAATATATTCAAAACTGGAAGGTTCCTGCATTACGGAGTAAAGACGAGGCCTGGGAAATGCTCAGAAAAAAAATGGCATCTCCCAAAAAGCTTAGGGAGAAAAAGATCTCCCCGGCAATTTGGACAGTTGCTGCGGCAGCAGTATTGGTACTGGCTTATTTAGCAGTCTCCGAATGGATGATCTTTTCGCATCCGGTGAGCAATACGACTGCTTCCAGGCTGACCGTCTGGCTTCCCGACAGCAGCCGGGTCGAGATGAAAGCCTATTCGGAAATGAGATATAAATACAGAAGAAACGGCGAACGGATCATTACCATGGAAGGTGAGGCATTCTTTGATGTCAAGCCAGGTCACACCTTTAAAGTCGGATTTCCGGGAGGACAGCTTCAGGTTTTAGGGACCAGCTTCACGATCCGGGCATATTCGGAAGAATCCGGCCGGATTGATTGTTTCAACGGAAAAATCAGACTGTTCCTGCATCAAAAAGAGCTGACGCTGGGACAAGGCCAGTCCGTGATATTTGACGACGCTTCTGTTGAAGGACCGTTTATTTCCGACCCGAATAAGATCCTGTCTTTACCTGACAATACGTATCTGTGGCTAAACCGCCCGTTAAAGGAGATCCTCATGCTTATTTGTCAAAGGGAAAAACTTCAGCTTGATGCACCGGAGAACATTTTAAGCCTGCACTTTTCCGGGGAACTCAATCTGGGCAGGGTTGATCAGGCCTTGCAAATTATGGCCACAGCGATGCATTTCCGCTATCAGGTCACTAATCATAAACTCCGTATCCTTGAAAAGGAATAACCGGCATATTATCGGGATCACGTTCGTCCTTTTTACGGCATTTCCCTGCTTTAGTCAGGAAAAAATGCTGACTGTTCACGCGGAGAATAAAACCCTCAGCCAGGTGCTGGAAGATGTTGCTTCAACGTACCGGATCCGGTTCGCGTTCAATGCCGATCACTTTACGAGGGTCCGGGTTGACCTGCTTCGGCTCGAATCGGTCCCATTAACCCGCTTTCTGAATGATATCTGTCAAAAATACCACCTGTTGTACGAATTGATCGATGGGACTTATGTCCTTTACCCGAACCCAGCCCCAGGGGAGAAGCCGGGATCTGTCCTATTCGAAGGATTGATCACGGACAAAAGCACCGGTGAACCCCTCTATTTTTGCCATCTTGTGCTGGGGCAGGATAAAGGCATGATTACCAATGATATGGGTATTTTCAGTCAAAAGATTGAAAACACAGATCAGCTAACGGTCCGGATCAGTCACCTGGGTTATCAGCATCTCGATACGGTACTCAACCCGGCACCCGGCGCTTTCCATAAGATCGGACTAACTCCCTTTCCTGTTCAGATCGGGACCATCCGGGTCTATCAGCAGGAGAAGGATGTCGTTGAAATGACCAAAGGATCGGAGAAGATCGCCCTTAATCCCCGGCAGTCAGCCACCCTGCCACGTATTGACGACAGTGATCTGATGACTGCCCTGAGCCTTATTCCCGGAGTCTATTTGCTGGGAGGTCAGGCCCCGGGAATTTCCATCCGGGGAGGTTCGCCTGCAGAGAACCTGGTTCTGCTCGACGGCATTCCTGTTCTGGAGACCAGTCATCTGTTCGGAAATATAAGCGTTCTGAATGCCAAATTTATTTCACAGGCCTTCATTTCCAGGGGCGCTTTCGACGCTACCCAGGGAGAACGCGTTTCAGGTGTGGTTGAATTATCCGGT
>CAZOYZ010000725.1:0-2470 GCA_964584045.1 uncultured Prolixibacteraceae bacterium
TCTCCCTTCATGAGCGCGCTATTAAAAGAATAGGCATTCAAACTGGTTTTAAGCTTAGCCGTCAGATTCTTCTGCGCTTCGGCCTGAAGCTGAAAGGAACAGGATAACACTATGAAACAGCAACAATTTTTGATCGTACTGTTCAGAAATCGTCTCATGGTATTTTAATCAGATGTTAGAACTCCAGCTCAAAAAATTTAACTTCGTAAGGATCCAGCTTAATCGAACGGACTGTTTGTCCCGTCTTTTTCCCCAATGCATTGACCTCTTCGATCTTTTTGATCGTTTTTCCCGGCACGGCTGACGATAACTCTGCCTGGGCCGGCAATCCTTCTGTTTCACGGAAACGGAGCCGTATCGTGCTGTTGCTGTCCCATACAGGCCTGGCATTCATCAGCATGGCATTGGCAGATCCGGAAATATTCAAGGTTTTCATGACAGGCTGGTCAAGTTCATTGACCCCGGCAGGGAAAGTTCTGGTCAGGAAAGCGTTCCGTTCGCCCCAGGCATATTTCGTCGCCCAGGTATTGGTCGTATCGGCAGCCGATGTAAGCTGATAACTCCAGCTAAAGGCGCCTTCCTGATAAGCCCGGAAATTCGTGAACCAGTAATTGTTCATGACCCACGAATAAAGCCAGGGCTTACCCTGTTCCGGACAGCGTTCAAATTTGCCGAGGTTGAAATCGCTGAACTGCCACAAGGGAACTTCATTGCTCACTATGACGATCTGTCCTTTCTTTCCTCTGACCGATACAAAATTCTGGGCTGCATTCCAGTCAGACGATGAGCCTGGCAACTGCTGTCCCTGGGTCAGCGTACCTCCGATCGTTTCAAAAACGATCCTGGAATCCGGTAACGAAAACGGGAATGCAACATACAATGCCTCCGGACTGGTGTTGATCAGTTTACGGGCCATATAGCTGAATTCGATCTTTTTTACCCGCCGGTACAGTTTTATTTCCACCTCAATTCCCTTGGGCGAGTCATTGGTCCCTTTTTCAAAACCGCCGAGGTCGGACAAAATTCTGATGCTTTCCCACACTGCACCGGAACTTCCCCTTTCAATCTTCACCGTCGAAACGGTGGTCCGGGCAAAAGGAGGAACATCCCTTTTTTCAGACGTTTCACGGATAAGTTGTCCAATGTGATAAGCATTTTCGGGATCGGCCAGTTCCTGGTTTAGCTCTTTGTCAAAAAGGCTGCTGATCGCCCCGCTCTGTTTATTTACCATTAACCTGTAAAAATCATTTTCCAGGATCTCCGCAGCAGAGCCAGGACTATTGGTCAAAGGTTCGGGAGCAGTCTCTATTTTCAGGACCTTGCAGCCCAAAGCCGGAATATTGCTGACTTCGAGCACCCACCAGGCGCCTTCACGACGTTTATTCAACATTTGTGCCGGTACTTCCCTGTCCGTTTCCAGGTCTGTGATCCGAACTTTTTTATCGGCAGGCATCACTTCGTGGTCAATAAACAGCCGGACGTGGCCGGAACGTGGCCACCCCATGGCATTGATCACGTAAATGACCGGGAAATCTGCTTTTTTCAGAAATGGCTGAAAGCGGGCAAGTGCTTCTTCATTCAGAAGGGTCACTTTTTTGAGCGCTTCCCAGGCGTAGGCCCCTTTCTGCAGCCATTGCCTCGTTGAGTTTTCAGAGTATGGATGACTGATACTTTCATCAGCGCCACAGGTATGTTCATCAAAAAAGATCGCATTTTCACTGATATGGTCCATTTTCTGTCCGAGCGCCGGGCTCAGTTCGCCTCCCATCATCGAGACCATAGCAAACAGTCCCTCGTCGACCTGTTTCATATTCTGTGTTTTTCTTACTTCGGCCGTTTCGCGCGAAGTTGAACCGTAACCGTCGGTCCACCAGTCGAGCCAGGCATTCCGGTACACCGGGAGTTTACCTGCATCATTCTTTTCGACATATTCCATGAACTCACCGGCCGCAGCGAGTCTTAATTTCGGACACTCATATTTTTCATTCCACTGTTTCACCAGATCGCAGGCTGCGGTTGAGGGAGGTGCATTATCTGTAAAATACCCGGAGAACTGGATCCCGATCCGGTCGAAGGGATAGCCTTTACTGTCCAGTTCCGCAAGGTGCCACAGCAGGCTTTCGGGTTTAATGGCTTCACTTTCCAGGCCGAAAAAATTCCCAGTCATATAATGATCGGCCCGGAATGCCAGCATTCTTTGCCCGGAAGGAGCTTCCCACCAGAATGCAGTGGGCTTGTCAAAAGGCCTGATCGAGCGGGTCTCGTTAATTCCCATGATCAGGTATCTGACTCCTGTATTTTTAAAATAATCGGGCATACACCAAGCGATCCCGTTCACATCATTCTGCATGGCCGTCCGAACGGGGATATTCAACTTACCAATTTCCTTCAGTGGCTGAAGAAAGTCGACCATCAGATCCTCATCTGCAATTTCGGCCATGTTGGCATACATGCCGGTCACTTCGATCCG
>CAZOYZ010000726.1:0-2465 GCA_964584045.1 uncultured Prolixibacteraceae bacterium
CCAGCTGGACGTCGCCCACGGAACCATTCCGGTGTTTGGCGACAATGATCTCCGCAATGCCTTCGAGCGAATTTCCATTTTCATCTTCTTTAATACCATAATACTCAGGCCGGTGTATAAATAAAACCAGGTCAGCATCCTGCTCGATCGCACCTGATTCACGCAGATCGGACAACTGAGGCCTTTTCCCCTCCCGCGACTCGACCGAGCGGTTCAGCTGCGAAAGTGCCAGGATCGGGATATCAAGTTCTTTGGCAATGGCCTTCAGCGAGCGGGAGATCAGACTCACCTCCTGTTCCCGGTTCCCGCGTCCGTCAGTCCCGGCGGTCATCAACTGAAGATAGTCCACGATGACCACGCCAATGTCGTGCTGCAGCTTCAGGCGGCGGCATTTTGCCCGGAACTCAAAGACCGACAGGGCCGGTGTGTCGTCAATAAACATGGGCGCTTCTTCCAGTACGTTGAGTTTCCGGTTAAAATGTTCCCATTCCCATTCGGCCAGGCGCCCGTTTTTGATCTTTTCCGACCCCAGTTCCGTTTCCGCGGTAATTAACCGGTTAACTAACTGCACCGACGACATTTCCAATGAAAACACGGCAACCGGTTTTCGGTGCTCAACCGCCATATTCCTCGCCATAGAGAGCACAAAAGCTGTTTTCCCCATGGCCGGGCGGGCCGCGATAATCACCAGGTCTGTTTTTTGCCAACCCGAAGTAATCCGGTCCAGCGCGGTAAAGCCGCTGGGAATTCCGCTTAGCCCGTCCTCCCGGCGCGAGGCCTCTTCGATTTGCCGGGCAGCCTCTTTTAAAATCGACCTGATGGGCAGGGTCTCCTTTTTAATGTTTCCCTCAGCCACTTTAAAAAGGGCTGTCTCTGAAAAATCGATCAAATC
This sequence comes from uncultured Prolixibacteraceae bacterium, assembly GCA_964584045.1. Lineage (GTDB taxonomy): Bacteria > Bacteroidota > Bacteroidia > Bacteroidales > Prolixibacteraceae > JBCFBK01. The sequence goes on from CAZOYZ010000726.1 coordinate 893, forward strand.
GTCCACATCGATATTGGCATCATAGGCTTTTACCTGGATCTCAGACGAAACGCGGATCAACTCCCGCTGAATGAACTTCTGGGCAATGATCCGGGCATGAAATTCGATATGGGCAGCCGATGCCACGCGGCTGGTCAATTGGGTAATATATAGCGGCCCTCCGATTTCTTCGAGCTGATCCCTGTTCTTTAACTCCTGAGTCACCATCAGCAGGTCGACCGGACGTTCATGGGTAGACAGGTATTTGATCGCCTCAAAGATTTTCCGGTGTTCTTCCTTGTAGAAGCTGTTCGTATCAATGATGTCGGCAACGGTCACATATGCATCCCGCTCGAGCATTAAAGCCCCCAAAACAGCTTCTTCCACATCCAGCGCCTGCGGAGGCAGTTTGCCGTATTGGGCATTGATTTGCTCGATCGTCGAAGGTGTCCGGGTATTTTTGTTCTCTCCTGCCATTTGATGGAATAATTTGATAATCATCAACAGCGCTCTTCTCCTCAAAACTGAAGAAAAACGAATTTTAAAGTTACAAAAAAAGGAGCCACCGGCCCCTGAAATGATCTTTAAAAAAAATTTATTTGAGCTTGTCCAGAATGATCAGTGTCAGCATCTCCTTCAGATCTTTTCCCATCGCCGTAATCTGCTGGGGGATAAAGCTGGTGGCAGTCATCCCCGGCGTGGTATTAACTTCAAGAAAATAAAACCGGCCGTCTTTCAGGATAAAGTCGATCCTGACAATTCCCTCGCAGCCGCACAGATCATAAATCTCCGAAGCCAGCTGCTGAATGTCGCGTGTCAGGTTGGCGGGCAGGCGGGCCGGGGTAATCTCATCAGTCATTCCCCTGGTGTACTTCGCTTCAAAATCAAAAAACTCGTTTTTGGGCAAGACCTCCGTCACGGGAAATACAAATTCCCGATCCTTCAGTTTGACGAGTCCGCAGGTAAACTCCTTTCCGTCGATAAATTCTTCCACCAGGGCATCGCTGTTCTCGCTCCAGGCCTTTTCAATAGCCCCGGCAAGTCCTTCAGCCGATTTCACCTTGGTCACTCCAAAGCTTGAACCGCTGGTATTGGGTTTCACGAATGCCGGTAAGCCGGTCTCTTCAATAATATCAGGGATGGCGGCCGCACGGCCTTTTTTGACCAACACCGACCGGGCCATCGGGATCCTGAAATTCCGGAGGTAGTTGCTGCAAAAGTATTTATTAAAGGTAAGCGATGATGCATGAACGCCACACGATGAATAAGGGATCTTCAGCAAGTCAAAATACCCCTGCAAGATGCCGTCTTCACCGGGAGTCCCGTGAATAATGATGTAGGCATAGTCAAACCGGACAGCCACGCCGTTGTAGATAAAACTGAAATCCCTCTTATCCACGTCCGCGATTTTTTTATCGTCCATCATGACTTTCCATTCCAGACCGCGCATTTCAACCAGCCAGGGGTGGAATAAGCCGGGATCGACCGACTCGTATACATTTTTACCACTTTGTACGGAAACGACATACTCTGACGAGTCTCCGCCGTAAACGACAGCAATATTTTTCATGATTTAAAATTGTTCAAAGTTTCA
>CAZOYZ010000727.1:0-2463 GCA_964584045.1 uncultured Prolixibacteraceae bacterium
TGAACCCGGAAGATATTGAGAGTATCTCCGTACTAAAGGATGCGTCATCTGCTGCTATTTACGGTGCAAGGGCAGCTTATGGCGTGATGCTTATCACGACCAAACAGGGAAAAAAAGGGGAAAGAGTTAAAGTCTCTTACAATAGCAGCTTCCAGTTAAGTAAGCCGGTAGCAATTCCGGATCTTTTGGATAGTTATACGATGCAACTCGCTCAAAATAAGGCTAGAGAATTAACCGGTCAGTCCCCGTCGGCCAATGACGTGAATAAACTCCAATGGATGAAAGAATATATGGATAATCCTGAAACAGCACCGGTTTATAAAACTGACGGAAACTCAATCACATGGGTTGGAAATACGGATGTATACGGAGAAGCTGTCAGGGATTGGACCCCATTCCAAAAACATGCCATTAATGTGAGCGGAGGGAGTGAAAAGATCAATTATTATGCATCGATCAGTTACCAGCAACAGGAAGGGTTATATAAAATAAGTACGGATATTCACAACCGGTACAATGTATTGCTTAATTTGGCAACCGACGTGAATAATTGGTTTTCTGTTAACTATAAAGCCTCATTTAATAAATCAGATTATACAGAGCCTTATAACAATCCCGGGAAAGGAGGCTGGTGGTACGCCATGGGACAAGGTGGGAATTATAATATTAATATGCCGGTAAAAGCACCTAAAGACTCTCCCGTTGGCGAAATGTACACGGACAACATCCTCAGTTACATGGGCTACGGCTCCGAAAATAAGGAGATCGGTGAAACAACTTTACTGAGTGTTGCACCGACATTTAAAATAGCGAAAGGATTAAATCTGAAAGGTGACTTTTCTTATGAGTCTTATCACTATAAACAAAAAACGGTTGTTCCTGAACTTGAAAATGTGGCGATTACATGGACTCCTGTGATCAGCCCTCATACCACTCCAAGTTGGTTGTATAAAGAAGTTGACCAGCAGGATAAATTCGCGTTGAATATTTACGGGGATTTTACCCAAACATTTTTTGAGAAGCATCATATTTATGCATTAGCTGGTTTTAACCAGGAATGGATGAGCTATAACGAGCTTTGGAGCAAAGGGACAGACTTACTTACTTCCTCATTGCCTGTTATCAGTCAGACATTGGGTACCAAAACTACAGACGATTCTGAAAGCGAGTGGGCAATCAGGGGTGCTTTTTGCCGGTTAAACTATAATTACAATGAAAAATACCTGTTTGAATTTAACGGACGATATGATGGAACTTCGAAGTTTCCGACAGATAGCAGATTTAAGTTTTTCCCCTCATTTTCCGCAGGATGGAGGATATCGGAAGAAAATTTTGCGGGAAATATCAGAAGTGTAGTAAACAATTTTAAAGTCAGAGCTTCGTATGGCTCGCTTGGTAATCAAAATGTCGCTAATTATATATACTTTCCTTCTTACGGAACTATTTCAAAAGTCAATTATGTATTTAATAGTATCCGCCCGATGGGAATCACACCCCCGGGGTTGGTCTCTCCGGACCTGACATGGGAAACGGCAACAACGATCGACTTTGGTTTTGATCTTTCGCTTTGGAATAAGTTTGATTTTTCGTTTGACTGGTACAACCGGACAACCAGCGATATTCTGGTTGCCGGGGATCAGTATCCGGCCATCCTTGGCACAAGCGCCCCCACTAAAAATTCCGGAGAAATGAAATCGGTTGGGTGGGAGATCACGACAACCTGGAGAGATCAGTTGCAAAATGGCCTGAAATATGATGTTAGTCTTGTTTTATCCGATTACCAAAGCGAAATTACCAGGTTTGACGGTAATCCGGAGAAAGTATTGAGTTCATTATATGTGGGCCAGAAAATGGGGGAAATCTGGGGCTATGAAACAATGGGCCTTTTCCAATCAACGGAAGAAATCGCAGAAGCGCCTTCTCAAAGGAAAATCAATTCAGGAGTTTGGTACCCGGGAGACGTCAGGTATAAAAACCTGGATGGTGATGAGGAGATCTTTACGGGAACCAGCACGGTTGCTGACCCAGGTGACCGGAAAATAATCGGAAACTCTACACCCCGGTACCAGTTTGGGATTAACATGAACGCCTCATGGAAAAATTTTGATCTTAATTTATTTTTTCAGGGGGTAGGCAAGAGGGATTTCTGGACAGACGACAAATTCTACTGGGGACAAATGAAATTGGATGGGACAGGTACCTGGCATTCCTATGAGAATTCATGGACCGCAGAGCATCGGGATGCTTTTTTCCCAGGTTACCGGTATTTCAACGGTAATACACAGGTACAATCCCGGTACTTGCAGAATGCAGCGTATATCAGGCTGAAAAACCTCACGTTTGGATATACTTTGCCTGCGAACCTCACAAAACAAATTAAGATCGAAAAGGCCAGAGTTTATTTTTCCGGCCAAAATTTATGGGAAAGGACCAAGGTTGTTGATACACTTGATCCGGAAACGA
>CAZOYZ010000728.1:0-2463 GCA_964584045.1 uncultured Prolixibacteraceae bacterium
TCGTTTCCGGATCAAGTGTATCAACAACCTTGGTCCTTTCCCATAAATTTTGGCCTGAAAAATAAACTCTGGCCTTTTCGATCTTAATTTGCTTTGTGAGGTTCACAGGCAAAGTATATCCAAACGTGAGGTTTTTCAGCCTGACATACGCGGCATTCTGCAAGTACCGGGTTTGCACCTTTGTATTACCGTCGAAATACCGGTAACCTGGGAAAAAAGCATCCCGATGCTCTGTAGTCCATGAATTCTCATAGGAATGCCAGGTACCTGTCCCATCCAGTTTCATTTGTCCCCAATAGAGTTTGTCGTCTGTCCAGAAATCCCTCTTGCCTACTCCCTGAAAAAATAAATTAAGATCAAAATTTTTCCATGAGGCATTCATGTTAATCCCAAATTGATACCGGGGTGTAGTGTTTCCAATTATTTTCCGGTCACCCGGGTCAGCAACCGTGCTGGTTCCGGTAAAAATCTCCTCATCACCATCCAGGTTTTTATACCTGACGTCTCCCGGGTACCAAACTCCTGAATTGATTTTCCTTTGAGAAGGTGCTTCTGCAATTTCTTCCGCTGATTGGAAGAGGCCCATTGTTTCATAGCCCCAGATTTCCCCCATTTTCTGGCCAACATATAATGAACTCAGCACTTTCTCCGGATTACCGTCAAACCTGGTAATTTCGCTTTGGTAATCGGATAAGACAAGACTAATATCATATTTCAAGCCATTTTGCAACTGATCTCTCCAGGTTGCCGTGATCTCCCATCCAACCGATTTCATTTCTCCCGAGTTTTTTGTGGGGGCACTCGTCCCGAGGAGGGCCGGATACTGATCTCCGGCAACCAGAATATCGCTGGTTGTCCGGTTGTACCAGTCAAACGAAAAATCAAACTTATTCCAAAGCGAAAGATCAAAACCAAAGTCGATCGTTGTTGCCGTTTCCCATGTCAGGTCCGGAGAGACCAACCCCGGGGGTGTGATTCCCATCGGGCGGATACTATTAAATACATAATTGACTTTTGAAATAGTTCCGTAAGAAGGAAAGTATATGTAATTACTGACATTTTGGTTGCCAAGAGAGCCATACGATCCTCTGATCTTGAAGTTATTTACTACATTTCTGATATTTTCTGCGAAGTTTTCTTCCGATATCCTCCATCCTGCGGAAAATGAGGGGAAGAACTTAAATCTGCTATCTGTCGGGAACTTTGAAGTTCCATCATATCGTCCGTTAAATTCAAACAGGTATTTCTGGTCGAAGTTGTAATTTAACCTGCAAAAAACGCCCCTGATTGCCCACTCGCTTTCAGAATCTCCAGTCGTTCTAGTACCCAATGTCTGACTGATAACAGGCAATGAGGAAGTAAGTAAATCTGTCCCTTTACTCCAAAGGTCATTGTACTTCATCCATTCCTGATTAAAACCAACTAATGCATAAATATGGTGCTTTTCAAGAAATGTTTGAGTAAAGTCTCCATAAATATTCAATGCAAATTTATCCTGATGATTCACGTTCTTCTGAAGCCAACTTGGAGTGGTGTGTGGGCTTATCACTGGAGTCCATGTAATCGCCACATTTTCAAGTTCAGGAACAACTGTTTTTTGCCTGTAACTATACGACTCATAAGAAAAGTCGCCTTTCAGATTTAATCCTTTCGCTATTTTAAATGTTGGTGCAACACTCAGTAAGGTTGTTTCACCTATTTCCTTATTTTCAGAACCATAGCCCATATAACTGAGTATATTGTCCGTATACATTTCACCAACAGGAGAATCTTTAGGTGTTTTTACCGGCATATTAATATTATAGTTTCCACCTTGTCCCATAGCGTACCACCAGCCTCCTTTCCCGGGATTGTTATACGGCTCCGTGTAATCTGATTTGTTAAATGAGGCTTTATAGTTAACAGAAAACCAACTATTCACGTCTGTTGATAAATTCAGCAATATATTATACCGATTATGAATATCCGTACTTATTTTATATAACCCTTCCTGTTGCTGGTAACTGATCGATGCATAATAATTGATCTTTTCACTTCCTCCGCTCACATTAATGGCATGTTTTTGAAATGGGGTCCAATCCCTGACAGCTTCTCCGTATACATCGGTATTTCCGACCCATGTGATTGAATTTCCGTCAGTTTTATAAACCGGTGCTGTTTCAGGATGATCCATATATTCTTTCATCCATTGGAGTTTATTCACATCGCTCGTCGATGGTGACTGACCGGTTAATTCTTTAGCCTTATTTTGAGCGAATTGCATCGTATAACTATCCAAAAGATCCGGGATTGCGACCGGCTTACTTAACTGGAAGCTGCTGTTGTAAGAGACTTTGACTCTTTCCCCTCTTTTCCCCTGTTTGGTAGTGATGAGCATCACCCCGTAAGCTGCCCGCGCACCGTAAATGGCAGCAGATGACGCATCCTTTAGTACGGAGATACTCTCAATATCTTCCGGGTTCA
>CAZOYZ010000729.1:0-2462 GCA_964584045.1 uncultured Prolixibacteraceae bacterium
ACCCCAAGTTGATAATTTTGAATAGGCGCTGTTGTAAAAAGTAAATCCTGCCAATCAGTCCCCTTTCCCAAAGATGAAGGATTTGGAAAATAAGCCTGTTGTCCCTTATATGCAGCAACTTCGTTGGCATAAATGGCAAATTCTTCCGCATTCAGCATATGAATTTTTTTGGTAATCTCTTGTACTCCATAATATGCATCAAAAGTAATCCGGGGTGCACCTGATTTACCTTGTTTAGTGGTTATAAGAACAACTCCATTTGCGCCTCTTGCCCCGTAAATAGCTGTAGCAGAGGCATCTTTTAATATCTCGATCGATTCGATATCACTGGGATTAATTGACGACAAAGAATTGGGAGATACATTTCCCGCACTGCCGGCACTTCGTGCTGCATTATTACTTGTTACCGGAAACCCGTCGATTACATACAGAGGCTCATTATCTCCGCTTACAGAATTGCCTCCCCTGATTATAACGGAAATGCCACCGCCCGGAGCCGACGATTGCTGGGTAACCTGTACCCCCGCAACACGCCCGGCTAACGCCTGATCGGGAGAAGTCACTTTGACAGATTGTAATTCATCCGAGCGGACAGAAGCAACTGAACCTGTCAAATCACTTTTTTTCATTGTCCCGTAACCAACAGCAACCACTTCTCCCAACCCAATAGTTTCTTCTTCCATCCTTATATGAATACTGGTTTTGCCGCCAACGGCAATTTCCTGGGTTTTCATGCCCACGAAGGAGAATACCAAAACAGCATTGGCGGGTACACCCGATAGAGTATAATCACCATCGGTTCCTGTAATAGTGCCGCTGGAGGTGCCCTTTATCACTACCGTGACCCCGGGCAACGCGGCGCCGGAAGGATCGGTGACTTTGCCGGAAACTTTTTTGCTTTGCTGCTGGGCGACAAGCTCTTGTACTGGAGTGAGAATGATATGCCGGTCGCGGATCACGGCATTGACCTGGCCTTCTCCAAATAATTTATTCAGGATCACGTCGATCTGTTCATTTTGAACAGACATATCCACTTTTTTGTGGACATCGATCAATCCGCTGTCATAAAGGAAGTAAAAATCACTCTGTTCCTCAATCCGGGAAAGCACATCTTTGATGGTGACATTTTTCATGTCCAGGGTCAGCCGGGTAGACTGCGAATAGCTGTTTTCTGCTAATAGCTGCAATGTACTGATCAAAACAAGAAATAGAGAAATTCGCATAGTTCTAAAAATTTTTCTGTATCCGGGAAAAGCCGGACACCGTGAATTCATCTTTTTTTTCATAAATTTGAATGTTTAAATTCGTAACAGTAATTTATTCTGCCCCTTGGGCGATTTGAAAGGAGGTGTTGGCGCATCTCCTTTCTTAGTTTAGTGGACTTTCAATGATTCATATGTTTAATTTTTGCCGGTTATTATTATCCTTGTCCTTTTATAGGCTTGAGTTGTCTTTTCATACTTTGCCTGGATCAGGGCAGTTTTAATGGGTGAGGCTAATTCCAGCAGGGCCAGGATCTGATGCAGCGACTCATTTTCAAACGTTGTTGAAATCCGGTATCCTGATACCTTTGGATCTGCTATTTCCACCTCGATCCCGAACCAACGTTCCAACTGCCGGGCGACCTCGGGCAACGGACATTCATCAAAAACCAGTTTGCCCTCGAACCAGCCAATATTTTTTTCTATGTCTCCGGAGGAGATACTCGTTTGATTGGTCCCTTTACTGATCAACGCCCTTTCTCCGGGCTTGAGAGTGACTTCTTTTACTCTTTTGGCGCCGGTTGAACTCAATCTTACTATTCCTTCAGCCAACGTGACTTCAACCGTTGTATCCTCCGGGAATGCCTTGCAGTTAAAACGTGTGCCCAACACACTTACATTTACATTGCCGGATACTACATGGAATGGTCTTTGGCTGTCTTTTTTTACGTCGAAGAAGGCCTCGCCGGTCAATTTGACATCCCTGCTTCTCAAGTCAAAGGGAACCTGATAACTGATGGTGCTTTCTGCATTCAACCAGACCCTGGATCCGTCAGGCAGAACAATCTCCGAACGCACTCCCGGCGGGTTAGTGATTTTTTGCATGCTGAACTGTTCGGTCGTATTTTGCCCTCCCTGCTGATAAAAAAGCCAGACGGAGGTAATCAGCAACGGAACAAAAAGGACAGCTGCCACCCTGCTAAAAATCTGGAGGAATCGTAGGCCGTCCTGCTGTTTTTGAATCCGTTTTTCGACCTGTACAAATGCTTTCCGGCTGTCAATCCTTTCCATGGCATGAACAATCTGCTCCGCTTCCGCAATTTGTGCTTCGATGTCTTGTTCCTTCCGGGTTGCAAGAAATCTTTCTATTCGCTGTCCTGTTTGAGAATCCTTTGCCATTTTTTAAACTCATCAGTCATTTTTCACTGAATTGCATTAAATACGACTGAAACGGCAAATACACGTACGCGAGTCAAAAAA
>CAZOYZ010000730.1:0-2460 GCA_964584045.1 uncultured Prolixibacteraceae bacterium
CTGATAATCCGTTTGTGGCCAATCGTGGTGGCCTGTGCAACCTGCTGCCAGGAATCGTTTTTCCATGCATCGACACTGAATTTGCGGACCCGTTGCCCCAGCCGGATGTATTCCTGAAGAAGGATATATTTGACAGTCTGCGGTTTGCCAAGGTCAAATTCAATACTTCCCTGTAATATCCCGTCGTCGGTTGCCCAATAGGTTTCCTTGTCGCCGTCAACTACTTTGGAGGCGGCGAATTGGGCGGATTTTCCACGCCTGGCGCTGGCTTTAGTTTTGCATTCCAAAGCCAGGTTGGTGGCAAAAGTTTTGTCTATCAGTTTTTTCCACCCCAGGAGGGATTGTACGTCATTTTCATGTAAAAGTCCCCGCCGGTCGGGCGGGATGTTGAGGATCAGGTTGGCGCCCCGGCCCACCGAACTGAGGTAAATATCGAAAAGCTGTTCCGGGGTCTTCACCAGTGAATCTTCTTCCGGATGATAAAACCATCCCGGGCGGATAGATACGTCAACTTCCGCCGGGATCCATTTTTTACCCTCTTCATACCCGTGGTTCAGGTAATGGTTCATGGCTTTCCCGATCGTCCCGTTGTAAATCGAATCGTTGTTGATCATGCACCAGTTCGGGTCGCCGACATAGCCTTTCTCGTTTCCGCACCAGCGAATATCAGGCCCGAAATCGCTGAAGAAAACAATATCGGGTTCCATACCCCTGACCAGGTCAATCGTTGTTGGCCAGTCGTAGTATTCAGGTATTTTTATACTTCGTTTCTCTCGAGCCCCTCCGTAATAACCGTCGCCACCGTTGGCCAGGTCGAACCACATTTCAAACACAGGCCCGTATTTTGTAAAAAGTTCTTTCAACTGGTTCCGGTAATAATCAATATAGGAAGGTTGCCCGTAATCGGACCGGTTGCGGTCCCAGGGCGACAGGTAAATTCCAAATTTTAAACCCCGTTTTTTGCATGATTCGCTTACCGCTTTTACGACATCGCCTTTCCCGTCCAGCCAGCGGCTGTCTTTCACCGAATGAGTGGTATGTTCACTTGGCCAGAGGCAAAAGCCGTCGTGGTGCTTACAGGTCAGCATAATCCCCTTGAGCCCTGCATCTTGAATGGCTTGAGCCCATTGATCGGTATTCATCTGTGAAGGGTTAAAAATATCAGGAGATTCATCGCCATAGCCCCATTCCTTGTCGGTAAACGTGTTGGTGGTAAAATGGATAAAAGCATACTGTTCCAGGTCGTGCCAGGCCAACTGGCGTTCAGTGGGAACGGGTAAAACAGGAGCGGGGGGAGTGACTGTCTGGTTACAGGAGGTCGTTATCAGAAAAAATACTGAAAGAATGGATAAAAATTGGGCAGGTTTCATCGGTTGATATTAAAAGGTTATGATTGATATAATTATTCATTGAGTCTGTCAGCGTTGTTTCAATAAAATTCTTCCTCTACGATTCAGGCCGTTTAACGGTTTCGCTCCATATTGTCAGGTTCCAGCCTGCATTTACGCGACCTGTCGAAATAATCATCAAGCAATTCGATTTCAAATTCTTTGAGCATCTGGTCCACTGTTTTGGTTTCATCGTTGCTGGTCACCAAAACAGCCCCCACTCTCCCGGGGTCTTTAACAGTAACCGCATCGCCATAGTTATTCTTTAAGCGGTCCAGCTTTTCCCAGTTGTAATCAAGGTGTACCAACCGGCAGTCGAGATTGATTTTGGCAACGGTATAGTTGAAATAATTGGTGGTGCTGGCGATAACATCGCCCAGGGGGTCGCGTATTTCGGAAGGGTTGCGTTTTCCCCCGATAGCCCCCACAAAAAACGACCGGCATGAGTACGCCCAGTAACTTTGTACAAGCCCGCCATGGTACATGGAAGAGAACAGTATGATATCGGGTTTTGCTTCCTGGTATTTTTCCAAAAGTTCCTGAAAGTTCAAATCGAAGCATATAGCACAGGCCACCCGCCCGAAATCGCATTGAATAACCGGCACCTCATCGCTGGCTTTAATCCCGGATTCCATTTCCCCAATAGTTGGAAAGTTCTTGTTGTAAACGCCTGCAACCCGGCCATGCCGGTCCAACACAACGGACGAATTGTACCAATTTCCGTCGTCGGCCTGGTGTTTGGTCCCAAAAGCAATATAACAACGATTCTCTTTGGCTACAGATGAAAAAAAGTCCTTTACCTGATTTTTTCGAACCCGGTAATAATTGAATTGTTCTTCCCGGCTCATCCCGGCTGGCCGGTCGCAGGCTTCGGGCAAAACAATCAGGTCGGGCTTGCTGAAAAGTACCTGGGCTATTTGTATTTCCCAGAATTTAATAACCTGTTCAACTAAGTTTTGTGCCTCCTGATTTTTGTCCATCCGGGGAATTTCGCCAATGACCGCGATTTTCACGTAATTGCTTGCATCCAGTGTTAAACTATTTGAAAAATTCAGAAATGTAAAACACGTTA
>CAZOYZ010000731.1:0-2459 GCA_964584045.1 uncultured Prolixibacteraceae bacterium
GGGTTTACTTCCCATTTCGAAATGAATGGCCGCTCCTTTTTGTAATTCCAGATAATTAAAATAATTCTTTCCGTAATCTTTATCGTTCAGCCTGATCTTCTGCACATAACGGTTACGAGGGTTATTCAGCGGCGCTTCAATCTGAATGGTTTTCCCGTTCTCCAGTCTCATGGTGATCTTTTTGAATAACGGCGCGCCGATTACATATTCGTCCACCGCCGGAGTGACCGGATAGAAGCCCATGGCACTGAACACATACCATGCCGAGGTTTGTCCGTTATCCTCATCCCCGCAGTATCCGTCGGCCTGAGGCGTATACAGCCTGTCCATGACTTCCCTTACCCAGTATTGCGTTTTCCAGGGCTGTCCCGCGTAGTTGTACAGATAGATCATATGCTGGATCGGTTGATTACCATGCGCGTAATTGCCCATGTTCATGATCTGCATTTCCCTGATCTCATGAATAACCTGTCCGTAATAGGAGTCATCAAAAACGGGCGGAACGACGAACACGGAATCGAGCATGGAGGTGAATTTTTCTTTTCCTCCCATCAGATCGATCAGTCCCTGAATGTCATGGAAGACCGACCAGGTATAATGCCAGCTATTGCCCTCGGTAAAGGCATCACCCCATTTGAACGGGCTGAAGGGCTTTTGGAAAGTCCCGTCTTCATTCCGGCCTCTCATCAGGCCGGACTCCTTGTCAAACACATTTTTATAATTCTGCGAGCGTTTTGCAAACACGGCGATTTCGCTTTCGGGTTTTCCCAAAGCTTTTCCAAGCTTATAGATACAGAAGTCTGCAAACGCGTATTCCAGCGTCCGGGCCACGTTTTCATTCACCTTCACGTCATAGGGAATATATCCGAGCTTATTATAATAATCCACTCCGAACCGGCCGACCGAATGAAGGGGACCCTCATTTTCAGAGTTCTTCAGCACTCCCTGCCATAAGGTTTCGATCTCATAGCCGCGTAATCCCTTAAGATAGGCATCCGCGATCAGAGTTGCCGAATTGGAGCCGATCATGCAGTCGCGGTGGCCCGGGCTGGCCCACTCGGGAAGCCACCCGCTTTCCTTAAAGGTATTGACCAGGCCTTCCTGTATCTTTTCATTCAGCGAAGGATACATCAGGTTGAAAAAAGGGAACACAGCCCGGAACGTGTCCCAGAATCCGTTATCTGTAAATAGGTATCCCGGAAGGATTTTACCATTGTAAGGGCTGTAATGGACCACCTGGCCCTTGTCGTCAATCTCATAAAATTTACGCGGGAAGAGCAGCACACGGTATAAGGCCGAATAAAATGTCCTGATCTGATCGTCCGAGCCACCTTCAACGGCAATGCGCGACAGTTCCCTGTTCCAGATGTCCTCTCCTTTGGATTTCAATTCATCAAACGAATCCCGTCCCAGCTCCTTCAGGTTGCGTTCGGCCTGGTCGTAGCTGATAAAGGAAGAAGCCACCCGTGCGTGAACCTGTTCACCCTTTTTGGTACGGAACTGAATGGCGGCACCAACGTGATCTTCCTGCAATTCCGATTTTCCCGGAACCACTTTGCCCCCGCTCCAGACCTCGCTCTTTACAAAAGGCTTGTCGAAAACGACGACAAAATAATTCCTGAAATTTTCAGGTACTCCCCCGCTGTTCTTCGTCGTATAACCGATCACTTTATTTTCGGACGGGATCAGCTTCACGTACGAACCCTTGTCGAAGGCGTCGATCAACACGTACGACCGGTCATTTCCGGGAAATGTGAAACGGAACATGGCGGCCCGTTCAGTCGGCGTGATCTCGGTCACCACGTCGTAGTCGGCCAGGTAAACCCTGTAATAATGCGGCTTCGCCACTTCAGCTTTATGGGAGAACCAACTGGCCCTTTCTTCTCCTTCTATCTTTAACTCCCCGGTCAGCGGGAAAAGGGAAAATTGTCCGTAGTCATTGATCCACGGACTGGGTTGATGCGTTTGTTTAAATCCCTGGATCTTGTTCGCATCATAGCCGTAAACCCAGCCGTCCCCCATTTTATTGGTCTGGGGCGTCCAGAAATTCATTCCCCAGGGCAGAGCGATCGCGGGGTAGGTATTTCCGTTCGAGAGTTTAAACTCCGAATCTGTGCCCATCAGGGTGTTCACATAATCAACAGGCTGCAGCAATTGAGCCGCTGCCAAAAAAACACTTAAATTCAAAACAAAAACAAGCAAAATCAATCTTATCCTCATGGTCATCCTTAATTATATCGTCATAAATGATTTGCGAAAGATAGGAATTTTAAAAATAAGCACCGCCAAAATTGACGGTGCTTTGTAAAGAAGTTGTCGATTTCCGCGCAGGCGAAAATCGTATCCGCTTGCAGGATAGCCCTGTTTACACAGGAACCTTTGGGTTGAGAAGGCGCCCCCTTAATAGCCTGTGTTTTGTTCCAGGTTCGGGTTCCGCTGCATTTCATCATCCGGGATTG
>CAZOYZ010000732.1:0-713 GCA_964584045.1 uncultured Prolixibacteraceae bacterium
GACAATACCGGGTTAAGCTTCTTCATACCTGTAAAACAACGGAATACCCCGGGTTAGTCGTCCTTCCTGACGGAACATTTGTCGCCACCACCTCGGTCAGTTATCGCCCTGGTGAAAATTATTCGGTGGTTTGTACACGATTTAACCTGGATGAACTGGATAAACGAACTACGGGAAATTAGCTTTTTATAGGATCATGAAGAAAAAAATCGACCGAAGAAATTTTTTTGCCCAAAGTGGATATTTAGGACTGGGTTTTGGTCTAATGCCTGTGAGATTATTTCCTGTACAAAAGCCCGGTAATTCTTCTTCTTCTCTGTTCCCTTTCATTAAAAGAGGGGAAAAACAGTTGTTTGCCGATGAGGTGATGATTGCCGGGATTCAGGGGGTAAAGCGGAAAGCCCACCCGGCAAAAAAGCTGGAGCATCCGGTACTTGAGGCAAATATGCCCTGGGAACAGGGTGAGGAACACAACGGCAAAAGAGACCGGAGAATATACATCTACGGAACTGTAAAAAGAGATGATGAAACCGGAAAATTCAGAATGTGGTATAATCGGCTGAAGAATACTTACTATGCGGTCTCTGATGACGGGATACACTGGCAACGTCCGGATCTCGGGCTGCCTGGAGGGAGTAACCTGATCCGGCTTTATGACTTTCACAGTCCCAGTATTATTTTTGATAAGTTTGAAACGGATCCTTCCAGGCGTT
>CAZOYZ010000732.1:723-2456 GCA_964584045.1 uncultured Prolixibacteraceae bacterium
GAGGTATTGATGAGAAGGAGATCCGTTCTTTAAAGAACCGGTTTAAGAACTTGGAGTGGTATACCGGTGGCAGCGCTTATTGTGCTGCCTGTTCGGGTGATGGAATAACCTGGACCTTGTATCCTCATCCTATCCTTTTATCGGGCGATACAGTAACGTTTTCGCAGGATCCGGTAACCGGTGAGTACCTGGTATTTCACAAAATATCAAGAGACCCGAGGGTGAACGGTCGTCAGGTTTTTCTTTCGGTCAGTGAGGACATGAAAAATTGGTCAGATCCGGAGCCTGTAATGGTGACCGATGAAATTGACCATCAGGAAGCCAGATTATTGGATGGTGGCACCCATTCTGAATTTTATAATATGTCGGCTTTTCCTTATGGGAACCAATGGCTGGGTTTGGTGACCCTGTTCCGGCGTACCGGCGAGCCCAAAATAATAAAGGGATCGGGACAAAGTAAAGATGACGGACCGATTGATGTCCGTCTCGTTCATAGCCGTGACGGCAGAAAATGGGAACGTTGTTCGGATCGCAGTCCTGTGATTCCTCTTGGGCCTTATGGTTATGATTCCGGCAGTATTCTTGGCGTTTGTAATTCGCCGGTCATTGCCGGTGATGAAATGTGGATGTATTATACAGCCATGACAACGACCCACGGAGGGTACCTTCCGGACAAAGAACTTTCGATTGCCCGCGCTGCCTGGCGGCTGGATGGTCTGGTATCCATGCAGGCAGCTTATGAAACGGGCAGTATTGAAACGGTATCGTTTCGAACGGACGGAGAAAAATTATTTATAAATGCAGACGTGAAAAAAGGTGAACTAAGGGTAGAAGTGCTGGATATTAAGGGGGAAGCAATTCCGGGATATAAAGAAGATGAATGTATCGTTTTAAAAGGGGATTCCGTAAAACAACGTGTGATATGGCATAACCGGGAATTATTGCCCGATGATATCCCTATTCGTCTGCGTTTTTACCTGAGAAACGGATATCTGTTCAGCTACGCGATCGAATAATCGATGACATTGGAATGTAAAAATCGGGATCTATGAGGATATTTATTTGGAACACGTTGCTTGTTTTCCTGACGCTTTTTATGTTCTCTTCTTTTGGAGAACCATGCGAAAAGGAGGATCAGTTGACTTCAGGATTGCTGCTCACTTTTGACGACAGGAATATGCTGAACTGGGAAAAACAAATTACGTTATTTGCAAAATACGATGCTCATGTCACCTTTTTTATTGATCATTTCGATGAACTTTCCCCTGAACAGATCCGTGCCCTGAAAAAATTGAAAGATGCCGGTCATGCCGTTGGCTGTCACGGATTAAGGCATCTCAAGGCTGCTGAATACTGCAGGACATATCCGGTGAACCGGTATATTGCCGAAGAAATTGCACCTGCCGTGAAAATCATGGAAGAAAATGGTCTTTCTCCGTCGTGTTTTGCGTACCCGAACAGCAATCATGATGATATTACCGATAAAGCCCTGTTGGAATATTTCCGTCACCTTCGAAGCGGCTGCGGTATAGCAGGGAGTATGGCGACCACGGGAAAAGCATTTGTCAGGACCAAAGACATCCGGGAAAAAAGACGCCTGGATGGCATAAGCTTTCATCCGAAACACGGAACTGACGACCTTGTCGCCCAGGCCAAAAGGGCAGTTGACAGGCTCAGAAGAAACGGCGAGTTGCTGGTTTTGTATGCCCATGATATCCGGAATGAAGGCGAGG
>CAZOYZ010000733.1:0-2454 GCA_964584045.1 uncultured Prolixibacteraceae bacterium
CGTGCATGAAGAAAAATCCAAAATTGCTGGTACGCTCTATCTCTTTAAAAATGTCAAGGATCGTCGCGTTCTCCATCTTCAGGTTCAGCTTTTGATTCTGACTGTAGCTCTCGGCAGCTATCGCCCAAAAGCTAACGGTCAAAAAAATTAAAGTTAGTTTCATCATACGTAACATTTTTTTATGCCTGCATTTCATCAGGCATAGCGAAAACCATTTTTTTTTCATAATTTTACAATGTTTAGTTTATTAATTCATACTGTGTATCAGACAGTATCGATTTTTTAATTTTAAAAAGTGTACCGGGCGGGTACACTTTTTTTATGGAGCGCTGCTAGTACAGAAAAACGACATCAGTACCGTTCTCTTTTTCTGTAATCCTGTAATTCATTCCTGTTGTCAATTTTAATAGTTCAAGTACCTGTTTGATCGTCGTGGTTTTTTTCATGACGCTGGAAAACAGCTCATACCCGTTCCGTTTCGGATCAATGACAATTTCCACATTGTACCATTTCTCCAGTTCATCGCATATTTCTCTCAGCGTGAGTTCCAGGAATACAAACTTTCCTTCCTTCCAGCCTGTCACCAAGTCAGTATCTACCAAATCAACCGTGTGCCGGTTCTCACTCCTGTAAAACTTTAAATTTTCGTTGGGATTCATGGAGACCAGTTTTTCACCGGAAGCGTCCTGTACATCAATTGCCCCCTCAACCAGCGTGGTCACAATCTGCTCATCCCCCCGGTAGGCTTTTACATTGAAGCGGGTACCAAGGTCCCTGATCTGAATTTTCCCCAAATCCACGATAAAATTCCTTTTTTCATCATGATTGATCTCAAAATAAGCTTCCCCGTCAAGCGTGGCAACGATATCACCGTCCGTTTTTTCCGTGATCGTCATGCCTGAATTTGCATTCAGCCAAATCTGCGAGTGATCGGAAAGCTGAATAGTGGCAATGCTGCTTTGCGTGGTTCTGTATTCTCGCACAAGTTCAGGATTTATATCGGGATGATCTGTGAGATCTGTGAACACGTAGCTGATCCCGAAAGTGACCACGATCACGGCTGCATACTTCAATACCTGGATCAATAACCTGGTTTTGCGGTCTACCCTGTTTGCCTTTTTCCAGAAGTCGGCAAAAAGCTGCTTCCTCCGGCTCTCGGCAACAGGATCCTTATCCAGTGAATGGATGGTCCACAAGTTTTTATACGCAATATATTTGGATTTCAGCTCTTCATCTTTACTAAGCAAACTGAAAAATTCCTCCTTTTCGCTTTCTGAAGCTTCCTTTGACAGGATCCTATCGAATACTGACTTATCCATGTTGTGCCGTTTACATACTTAACACATGGACTTGATCTGACCCTACAGCAGAACGATGATTTTTTATGAACAGGCAAAAATGGGAAAGTACCGCCCACCTCAGACAATATTGATCAAAACGCCGATAAAGATAAGATATTCCTTTAATTCTTCCCTGAGCTTTTTTAAGGCTTTGGTAATACTGGCCTCGACAGTTTTTTCACTGATACCCAGTCTCTTGGAGATGTCCTTATACCGAAGTTCTTCCTCTCTGCTCATCCGGAAAATATTTTTCCATTTCATCGGAAGTGAGTCGATCGCTTCATCGATCTTTAATTTTAACTCCTCGATCCTGAAGTAGTCATCTTCCAAAAGGTATAACGCTTCATAATTATACTGCAGCTCATCGTAGTAACGCTTCAAATGGGATGATGCGATCTGCTCATTACGAATAAAATTAAGGCAATTATTCTTTGTGATCGTATAAAGGAAATTCTTAATATTGGAATCCTCATTCAACCTTGACCTTACTTCCCATAATTTTAAAAAGGCTTCCTGAACCATTTCCTCAGCATCTTCAGGTTTGAAGAGATACTGGGAGCTAAGGGAATACAACACTCCGAAAAATTCGTGGTAAACCGCTTCAAAAGCTGCTTTGTCTCCTTCCCTCAATAAACTGATGTCAACATGAAAGTCTGAAGTCATTTGGATGAATGGGTTGATGCCTCTAAGTTAGCACATCCTGATGAAAATTAATCAATTCCTGAACACATATTCCATCTTGTACAATATGCTACCCCGTACCCTGTACCGGTTGATACCAAAAAAATCACGGACCGTCTCAATCCGTGAATCCAGAGATACCCCTTTATGACCGGGAACGAAGATCAAACCTGCGAGAAATCCATCATGGCAGCCGACTTCCGGAATCCGTTGGTTGATATGGCCAGGTAAATGATCCCTGCCAGCATCCAGCTTCCCCCGATAATGAATGTTTTCAGGGGCAGATTTAACCAGATGATCAGGCAGATCACAAAACCGACAGCCGGAGGAAGAAAGTTCAACAGGAAACTCCTCACGGTCTTGTTTTTGTCTTTGAAGAAATATTCACGCATGGACGCCACGTTGACGCCCATGAACGCGAAGAATGCGCCGA
>CAZOYZ010000734.1:0-2452 GCA_964584045.1 uncultured Prolixibacteraceae bacterium
AAATCACAGATAAAATTAAATCGGAAGTTGTGAATATTGTTGTCGCTATTCATTGTCTTTATGTGTTTTGCATACAGGAAAAGCGCAACTACACTTTCATCCTTGTATGCCGGTTAAAAAGCTGAATTATAAGAATAGAAAACTACCCTCAAAGGAAGTATCCGAGAGCTAATGAAAGGACAATCTGTACAGGAAATACAGATTGTTTACAACACCAAATCCGATTTATATGAAGTCTTTAACATTCCGCAAAGATAGATAATATTTTATTCGGCTGAAAATATGTTGCCAATAGATATTGATCAGTATGTCCTGGTACATATTTAACCATCAGTTAATGTGTTTTATAATCAGGCAGGCGCCTCCGCCGGCGGCCAGCTTCACGTGAACACGGTCACCGGGACTTAACACCTTATTCCCTGTTACCAGTTCTTCCCGGTTGGTCAGGTAATGGGAATTTGCGCCGTCCTGAATGATGGTCACGTCATATTCCCCCTTCCGCAAAAAGCTGAGCGGGATATTCAGCTCACGCGGCAGCTCATTCGTCGCGGCCCCTATCAGCCAGGTACCATCGGATGCCTGCCGCGCCATGACAATGTATTCGCCGATCTCGCCGGCAAGTGTTTTACTTTCTTTCCAGGGCATTTTTTGGGCAGCAATAAACCGGAGTAAGTCAGGATATTTGTGATAGAATTCGGGTACATCGGGAATGATCGTGGCGCCTGAAAAAACGATGAGCGTACGCGCTGCCTCGGAGACCACCGTTGAGGGAACAGGCTGATTCTCATCCACACGCGTGGTTTCTCCCTGCCGGAGATCAAACATCCCGTTATTCATATCGATCGGTCCGGCAAGCATGTTCACGAATACGCTGGTCACAAATGTCTTTGGCACAAAAACACGATGCGCATCCAGTTGGGCATGGCAATATTCGCGTGTGACCGCATTCGGCCAGGTCCGCATTTGTCCGTAAGGGTGTACAGGACCATCGTGGAAGTCGCACAGGAGCCTGTTTCCCGCACAGAGTCGGGTGATCGTGCGTGTCCACGCGTTCTTTTCAACAGGCGTCCCGTTCATGAATCCATATTTGATCCCTGCCGCACCCCAGTCACTGTATTGCTTTAAGGTTTGTTCAATCGGGTATTGCCGTCCTCCCACATCATTGAGATAGAGCCACAGACCCACGCCTTTGGTTTTTCCGTATTGAATGATCCGCATCACATCGGAAGCCTTGTCTCCTTTCACCGGGTCGGAAGTGGCTTCATGTTCCGGTCCATACCAGTTGGCATCCAGTACCAGGTAACGGATGTTATTTTCAGCCGCGAAATCAATCATCCGTACCCAGGAGGGGTAATTCATGCCATAGGTAAATCCGTCAACCACCGCACCGTCGATCCGCCAATCCCATACTGCCACCCCGGGTTTTACCCACGAGAAATCCCCTTGCGGTTCAGGATTCAGCAGTTCAATCAAATGCGAATCGACCAGTTCACCGGGTGTTTTTCCAAAGAGGATCACCCTCCATGCCGACCGGTAACCCGCTTCCAGTTTACCCGGGACAGAAACAACCGAAAAAGCAGTGTTCTTTTCTTTCGAAGCGAGCATCAAAGGATCGCCATTGGTAAGATCCGCTTCATGAATTGCAAGGAAAGCATCCTGGTCGGCCCGGATGGTCATCACAGGCATTCGCTGTCCGCTGGTTTCCGATAATTTTTCAGGTCCGATATTTTCGTGCTCTCCGTTATAGAACCAGGCAGTATAGTCGCCGGCAAAGCAATATTGTGTCAGTTCAGCGGAAACATTTAATCCTGCGTCCGGAACCGATGGAAAAGCATACCTGAAAGCCACGCCATCATTATAAGCCCGGGCTGTAACCCGCAGAACGACAGAGCCGGGGCCGCTCAGATGAAGGATCATTTCATGATACTGTTCCGGAACGGCTTCGCGCTTGCCCCAAACGGGCTTCCATACCGAACGCACCGAATTTCGGGCAGTTTCTTTTAAGACCCAGCCTGCAGCCGGGAGCGTTCCGCCGGCATCAAGAGCATATCCTAACGACGATTGGCGGATAAATTCCCTGTTATCCGCTTTAAAAGTATAACTCATTTGACCTTCTTTGGTCAGGGTGATGGTCAGTTGAAGCTTTCCATCGGGTGAGCCTACCGTTTTAACTTCCTGTGCCGACAAGCCCGGACAGAAAATCAAAAGGAGCAAAAACAGGAATGTGTAGCGCGATTTGTTCATTTCTTCAGATTTAAGGTCACGGACCTGTTTATTATTTTCGTTATCACTTTTATTGCAGTCTGTTCAAAGATAGAATATGGCAGCAATTATTTCACAGTCCTCAGTATTCCTTGAAACAGTTTTGCAAAAATCGCTTTTTTTGTAAGAAGTGCGCTACGAATTCCAACTTTTTGCTGAATGAAAATTGATGCACACCATTTCATATTTA
>CAZOYZ010000735.1:0-2449 GCA_964584045.1 uncultured Prolixibacteraceae bacterium
GCCGCCGAAAGTGGTTTCACCCACCGCCACCTGATGCTCGTTCATAAACTGAACGACCGAATAGGTATGTGCAACATCGGGAATGGCTCCCAGCAGTCTGCCGTTTTCATAATGATAGATCTCACACTGTTCTCCCGGCTTGTGGCCGGCAGCGGGGTAAAAGGCAATGGCTCCGTAACGGGTATGCGAGTCGGCGGCATAAGTGATCATCACTGAGCCGTCGCTGCTTGCTCCTTTTGTCACAATCAGGTTCGTGCAGGCAAAAGCCTCAAAGCTACCTGCTCCCGCCAGCAACAGGTAAAACAGAAAAAAATGTCTCATCCCTTCAACTTATTTCGGATAAAGATACAGAAAAACCCGCGACCGGATGAATGTCCGCGCAGGCATACAAGCGTGGAAACAATTAATTAATCTTCAGTACGGTGCCGATCTTCAGAACCTTGTCCTTCGGGATATTATTCACAGCGCAAAGCCTGGAGACCGTGGTCCGGTACCTCCGGGCAATGGTCCAAAGGTTGTCACCCCGACTGATCACATGGCTGGAAGCGTCGCCGCCAACCGCAAGCAAAACAGGGGCGCCGGTTTTTCCTTTAAAGCGCGACAGATCAGTCTCTACCTGACGGTTCTTGTAATAAATTTTATCACTGCTGAGAGCAAATGTATCAAAGTCAATATATTTTCCCGAATCAAACGGCTCACCCATAAACCGGGTTTCAAAATGAAGATGGTCGGTAGTGGCCCGCCCGGTTCTTCCGCCAAGGCCGATCAGATCGCCGGCCTTCAGCTCATCATCAACCTGAACGCAAATCGCTTTCAGGTGACTGTAAATGGTTTCCAGACCGTTCCTGTGTCTGACCAGCACCAGATTTCCATATCCGCTGTACCGTCTGGCCAGCCTGACCCGTCCGTCAAAAGCACAACGCACCGTATCGCCCGAATTCAGCTTAATATCCGTACCCGTGTGCATCCGCCCACTTCGCCGTCCGTACCTGGAGATGACCTTACCTCTTACCGGCGGGCAAAACGGGCTGTCATAGCGTCCCACCAGACTGAGCGTAACCGTATCATCTTTTGATGGGAGCATCGCTTTGGCATAATGAATTTGCGTGGTATTCCAGTTGTCCTTATAATAAGCATCATTCCCGGCCCTCCGAAAATCGGCCTCCAGATCTTCCTCTATGGCCAGAGAATCAAAGGTAAAAGGACAGAGCGCGATCGGAACATGAACGCGAATCGTATCGGTTAATTTTGTCTGTGCGTGCAAATTCACGGAAAGGAGCAGGCAGAAAACCAGAATCAAATGGCGAAATATCATCAGCAAAAAATTGGCTTTTTTATTACTTTTTCAACTCAACCGGTGTACGAAGATAACTTTTTCATTATTTATTTCCATGTCTTCATCGAAAAAAGAAGGCCTTTTTATCTGTGAATGCTGCCTTTTTATACATTTACGCGTTTTCGGAGAAAGGATTTTCGCGATGAAAAAGAAGTGGTTAAACAATGTGATCAGGTATCTGTCGCTGGGTTTGGTGGGTTTATTTGCCTTGATTGGTTTTGTTTTGACCAGCGCCTATTTTGCAGTTAAGTTTCACCTGACCGACGACCCGGGGGTGGTGGATGTCAATGACCGGTATTTCCAGGAGATCCGGGATAAGTACGGGAAGAGTTCAAAACAGGCGACCGACAGTGTCAACTATACCGAGGCCCGCTTGCTTTATCAACTCTCCGTTTTGGAAAAACATTATCCCGCCAATGCGTGGTACATTCAGAACGCCTGGTACCGAAGCCGGAATATGAAGGAAGCGCAGCGGATGCTTGAAGCGGTTAACCTTCATCTGCAGGACAACACCGCTTACCACGCTGAATTGGAACGTTTCAGCGATCAGGTTGATAAACAACCGAAAATCCAGACCAAAAGCGTTTTTGAATGGATGAACATTGCTGAGTGGCAGGATTTTAAAATGGCCGTCGCAAAAGACAAGCACCTGATCGATTCGGCTGCTGTTCTGGCCGGTGTCGAACCCCGGCTGATCGTTGCCGTATTGGTTGGCGAACAGATCAGGTTGTTCAATTCCGACCGCGAAGCCTATAAAAAGTGGATCGGTCCCCTGAAGATCCTTTCAGTCGAAACTACCTTTTCCCTCGGTGTTACCGGAATCAAAGTTCCCACGGCACAGCAAATCGAAAGGAATCTGAAAGACAGCACCTCTGTGTTTTATCTGGGTAAACGGTATGAAAACCTGCTGGATTTCAAGACTGAAAATCCCGATCTGGAACGATTTGATCGTCTCACTTCCTATAAGAACCATTTTTACTCCTACCTCTATGCGGCGTTGAACGTCAAACAAATGAAGTTACAATGGGAGCGTTCGGGCTATCCCATCAGCGACCGCCCCGAGATCCTGGCAACTTTGTTCAACATTGGATTTGAAGTTTCCGTTCCCAAGGA
>CAZOYZ010000736.1:0-2449 GCA_964584045.1 uncultured Prolixibacteraceae bacterium
GTCTTTCCCTCCATACGATAATCTTCAGGGTTAAAAACGACATCCGGTTTTATAATTTCTAAGTGGTTTTTCATATTTTTCTCCAATTGTCGATTATCCATTCCCAGGTGCAGTAAAGTGCACCTGACGATTTCTTTCCGGTTCCCGTATTCCTGTGTCCGGTTTTCTTCTTTCATTCATAAAAACGATATGATGCGGCTTCACCGACTTTGATGTACCGGCGGCTGATCACTTCATTCCCTCCGCCGGGCTTAAATTTGGCCAGAAGCAGGTATCCCCCGGGTTTTTCCGGAAGTGTGATGCATGCCGGAATACTTTTGTTTCCTGTAGCCGGAATGCTCACTGTTTTTAGATCCAGTTGGCTTTCGTTTCCGTTTTCATCACAGATCAGTAATTCCAGTTCACCGGTTACCGGGTTGCTTTTATCATTGATCCCGTAAAGGGTAAATGAAAGGATACTGCCGGGCTGGTAAGGCTTTTGCTGCTTCATGAACCGTCCGTCCGTCAGGTTGATAAAAACCGCCTGCGGAGCAAATGCGTGTTTGAACCAGTTCAAGGCAGGCGCGGGCTCAAGATCTTTAATGTGATTGATGAACCAGTCGCCCGTGTATCCGTAATTGTTGGTCAGATAACAAAATGCCAGCACACCTGCATGATAAGGCTGACTGCGAAGCCATTCGGTTTCAAGTTGCAGCCAGTAGGCCTGAAACGCCTGGTTTTGCATGGCGGTGGAATTTTCTCCCAGATAATAGTTATACAGGTCGACCGTCAGTTTAGCGGGATTCCCGTTTCGTAACAACCATACCCAACCATATTCATTAACAAGTTGAGCTGCACTAGACTCCATGCTTTCTGTATTCAGTCCGTCCCTGTAGTCCAGATTGCCCAGCGGATAGGGATTTTTCTCATAGTTGCCGTTGTTTCTCCATGGAAGATAGCCTTCGTACGGATGGGGTTCGTCCATTTCATCCAGGATCATATGATCACCGGTCATGAAGCCGGCATCCCAGATACGGGTCGGGTCGAGTTTCATCAGTTCAGGGATCAGGACATTCCCGATGTAATTGTCATAGTTCTCGTTGATCGCGTCCCAAATAATAATACTTGGATGAGCGCCGTCACTCCAGACCCAGTCCGTGTATTCCTTTTTGATCTGAGCGGGCCAGCCATGATTCTGCCAGTAAAGCCATTCATTCTGGAACATGATCCCGTTTTCATCCGCCAGATCGTACCAAAAATCGGGTGCGACCCCCACGCAAATCCGCATGGCATTCCAGTCCAGGCCTTTGGGGATATCTATCAGGAATTTTCGCACCCATTCCTTGTCCCATACAAGATTGCCGCATTCCGGATCCTCAAAGAAGCGTTGGAGGGTCACATTCGTGCCTCTCAGAATCGTTTTCTCTCCATTCAGATAAAAGAATTTTCCTTTTCTTGTGAAATCGCGCATCCCGAATTTCCTTGATGTTTTATCCGAAATTTTTCCGTTGCAGACCAGTTTGACTTCAGCCATACATAAATTAGGATCGTCCGGGGTCCATAACGAGAATTCATCCAGATCCACCTGAACTGCGAGTTCGGTCAGATTATCCCTCCGGGTAACACTTGTTGTCCGGGTTTCTCCCAGCTTTTTTCCTGTTTTGGCGTCCGAAATGATCACGTTTACCCGGCAGGTATCTTCCATGGGATCCCCAAAGTAGATTTGTGGAGGATTAAAGTTGCGAACCTGTATCTTTACCGTTACTTGTTTATTTTTTACCGAAGGGAGGGGCAGCAGGCGGTCGATCCGTAATTTTCCGGTAAAGGAGAGTCGGACGTCGTCCCATATTCCCGGGAGGTAATGTTCCTTTTCTTTATCGGTACCTCCGGCCGCTTCGGCTGGAAGCCATACCCGGTCTCCGACCCTGATCAGGATCTCGTTCTCCTGTCCGTATTTTAGCGCCCGGGTAACCGGAAATTCCACCGGCGTGTAGCAAGCCATCGATGTCCCGATATCCATGCCATTCACATAGACCTGGGTGACATACTGGCTCTTTTTAATCATGATAATGCCTTCCTTTTCTTTGAGTTCCTCCGGTATAAAAACTGTCTTTCTGTACCAACTGTACCGGGGGGTGTAATCAATGTCGTAGAGGTTATGCTGCTCTTTCCGTTGTACTTTATCTTCATATTTAAAGAATTTCTCATAATCCTCTATCCGGGGATTTGCCAGATGCACTAATCCCGGCACCGGAATGGTCCTCGTAAACTTTTGGGGAGGAAAAGCCTGAATGGTCTGATCAAATTGCCAGGTTCCGTTCAGGTCAACAGTTACCCGTTCTGCGGATCCTTGCGCCGGCGTCATCAACGGTAAGAAAATAAAAAACAGGATCGTAATTTTTCTCATAGCCTGATTGGTTTAAAAAGATGAACGTCTGTTAATGATAAAGGGATTATCGATCTTCTCCCT
>CAZOYZ010000737.1:0-2435 GCA_964584045.1 uncultured Prolixibacteraceae bacterium
GTTTGATAAATTTCTTAGCCGGAGTAGCTCTTGTATCTGCAATATCTCCCTTATACGCAACCCCAAAAACCGTAATTGTAGGGTTTTCAATGCCTGCAAGCATTTCTTTGACCATCTTCAAAACATACTGAGGCATTGAATCATTGATCTGCCTGGACATCATAATGAGGCTGCTGTTGTTTGCGTTTTCGGTCAGGAACCAGGGATCAATTGCTATGCAGTGTCCTCCTACTCCGGGACCAGGTTTCAGGATATTTACACGGGGATGCTTGTTCGCGATTTCGATGGCTTTCCAGACGTCAATGCCGTAGTCGTCGGCGATCTGGGCAAATTCGTTTGCAAGGGCGATGTTGACATCACGGAAGGTGTTTTCCATCAACTTGATCATTTCGGCGGTTGTGCTGGTTGTAAGGTGGAGGTTGCCTTTCACAAAAGAAGAATA
This sequence comes from uncultured Prolixibacteraceae bacterium, assembly GCA_964584045.1. Classification (GTDB taxonomy): domain Bacteria; phylum Bacteroidota; class Bacteroidia; order Bacteroidales; family Prolixibacteraceae; genus JBCFBK01. The sequence continues at coordinate 443 of CAZOYZ010000737.1, forward strand.
AAGATCGGCTGTAAGCTGAGTGGATTTTTCGTCTACGCCACCGATTACGCGGTCGTTATATACCATTTCATGAAGGGTGTTTCCGGGGATCGCTCGCTCTGGACAATGTGAAACGTAGAAGTCCTCACACATTTTGAGAGTGGATTTTTCCAGGATTTGTTTTATCTGTTTGTCACATGTGTTGGGTGGAATTGTGGATTCTATGATTACGAGGTTGCCTTTTCTCAGGTGAGGGACAATCATTTCGCAGGCTGAGACCACGTATTTAAGGTCTGCCATTCTCATTTCCGAATCAAAAGGAGTTGGGACGGCAACGAGGAAAGCGTCAGCCTCTTCTACAAGGGATTCTGCCCTGAAGGCTTTTCTGGCAATGGCTCCGTCAAGGAGTTCCTGGAAGCCTGTTTCTTCAAAGGGCATTTTACCTGCTTTGAGGGTGTCGACAACTCGTTTGTTTACGTCAATTCCCACGACTTCGTGGCCGTTGTTTGCAAAAAGAAGAGCAGTTGGAAGGCCAATGTATCCCTGGCCGAGTACGCAAATTTTTGACATTCTTTTTCCCCTTTTAAAAATAATATTTATGATTTTAATCTGGTTATCTTCAGTACTGAATTTGTTCAGGACTTTCCATTTTACTGAACTCAGTATTGTAGCCTGTTACTGTATTCCGAAGAGTCAGCTCTGCAGCGTTTCCATTTCCATATGGGTTTTCCCATTCACAGTCCGACTCAATCATCTTTATTGCACAATCAATGATCTTTTCCCCACAGCCCGCAATTAAATTCGCGCCAACGTCTACCGTCTCCGGCCTTTCTGTGTTATCTCGAAGTGTTACGCAAGGAACTCTGAGAATGCAGGCTTCTTCCTGTACGCCGCCGCTGTCTGTAAGAATTAGTCTGGCTCCGCTTTCAAGCTGCAAAAATTCCAGGTAGCCAAGGGGTTCGATTAACCTTGTGCCTTCAGGCAATTTGAGGCCGAATTCTCCGATCATTTTTACGGTCCTGGGATGGGCTGGAAAGATGATTGGGATACCGAATTCTTTGTATATTTGAGAAAAACCGCTAAGAATTCCGCCGAGGCGTTCTCTGCTGTCAACGTTTTCTGCACGGTGGGCTGTAGCTGCAAAGTATTCTTTTTCGGTTAAGCCGAGTTCTTTGAGGATATCTTCCCCGTCTTTGGAGATTTCAAGGTTCTGGTAGGCTGCATCTACAATCGTGTTTCCTGTGACAAAAATTTTGTCGTGGGAGATGCCTTCATTTAAAAGGTATTTCCTTGAGGTCTCGGTTGGGGCAAAGAGGTAATCGGAAGTATGGTCTGCAATAATTCTGTTGGTCTCTTCGGGCATTGCCCTGTCAAATGACCTCAGACCTGCCTCAACATGGCCTATTTTTATCTGGAGTTTGGAGGCTGCAAGAGTGCCTGCAAGAACAGTATTTGTGTCTCCCTGGACGAAGACAACATCGGGCCTGTCTTTCATCAGGATTTCTTCGATTCCGGAGAGCATTTTCGCAGTCTGTTTTCCGTGCGGCCCTGAACCTACATCGAGGTTATATTTTGCCTGCGGGAGTTTTAACTGCTCAAAAAAGATTTTATCCATTTCGTAGCTGTAGTGCTGGCCTGTGTGGAGGATATAATACTCTATGCCCTGTTTTTCACATTCTCTAATTATTGGGCTCATTTTTATGATCTCAGGCCTCGTGCCGAGAATAATTGCAATCTTCATATTTTTACCGCGTCCTTGCCGGAAATCATTCTCTAATCAACTTATGAATCTATATTCTATTCTTAGGATGTCTTATTTTTCCATGAAACTGATATAATCACTAACAGTTTTATAATTTATTGTATGATGCTCTATAAGTTCTTTTTCTCTATTTTGCTTTACAAGCAATTCCGGCGTTTACCAGGGTCTCCATCGGATAGTAGATCATTGGCTTGTCGTAAACCGGTAAAAGGTGCTTGTTAGTAACTTTGGTTAGAGGATACAGTCTGCTGC
>CAZOYZ010000738.1:0-1271 GCA_964584045.1 uncultured Prolixibacteraceae bacterium
CTGGCAAAGCTGGAAGGCAGCGACTAAGAATCCCGTAGAAAGTCTGAGATATGAGTAAAACGAACCATTGACGTCGCAGCCCGGAACCCGGTAGAAGCGCAATTACACACGCGTGTCGGGAGCAGATGATCAGAAAAAGAAAATTTAACGCAATATAGTTATGAATGCATTTAGGTTAGCTTTCCGCAGGTTGTTTCAAAAAGGCGAACATACGCCAAGCCGCATCATCTCATTGGCAGCCGGCCTGGCCTTCGGTATTCTGCTTTTATCGGAGGTACTTTATTATTATAGCTTCGACAGCTTTTATCCGGATGCAGATCGTATTTATGTAGTCTATGAAAATTTCAAAATGGATCAGTCGGCGAAAGAGCTCGACAGTTATCATTTTGTCAGCGGAGCTATTGCCCCCGGTCTAAAAGCCGAAGTTCCCGGGGTTGAAGCCGCTACACGTCTGAATTCACTTGGTACTTCCGTATTTTATACCGACGACAGGAAGAGTTATGAAGCTGAATTCTGTCTGGCCGATGAATACCTTTTCGACGTACTTCCCCGGCCGATGATCAGCGGAAATCCAAAAGAGATCCTGAAAGCGCCTATGAGCTGTATGGTATCCGATAAAATTGCAGCGGAAATGGGTGGTGATGTGACCGGGAAAATGATCGAAATGAAGGAATACCCCGGCAGGAAAATATCCATATCGGGCATATTTAAAGCGTTACCTGAAAATACCAACTACAAATACGATGTCCTGATCTCAATGGTTTCAACCAGTCAGTTTACCTGGGACGGAACCAATAACTGGCTTGGTAACGACCGTTACTATGCCTGTGTGAAGCTTGCACGCGGTGTTGATCCTGAAAGCCTGATGCCGGCCGTCCGGAAAATGCAGGAAAAGCATCAGGATATCATTAAACTGGAACAGATACAACAGGGCATGGTTTTAAAGTATTCTTTTAACCCCATTCAGAAAATACATGCCGCGGATTTAAAAGACATGATATTGATCCTCAGTTTGATTGCCTTTGCTGTTTTGTTCGTTTCGCTCATGAATTATATCCTGCTCACCCTAAGCGCCCTGGTAAACCGCGCCAGGTCGTCGGCTGTGCACCGGTGTTGCGGGGCCCAGTCAGGTAATCTGCAGCGGTTGATCTTCTCCGAGACTTCACTGTTGTTCCTGGTCTCGTTGTTGGGCGCTTCCCTGATCATTCTGGCTTTAACGCCGCTGGCCGAAGCTCAGACCGGGCATCGCCTTTCTTCGGTTCTGAATCCTC
>CAZOYZ010000738.1:1281-2427 GCA_964584045.1 uncultured Prolixibacteraceae bacterium
ATGGTCATATTGGTATTGCTCATCAGTTATCTGCCCGGCCGTTTCTTTTCGCGTATACCGGTGGCTGCGGCCTTTCGCAATTACCGGCAACAAGGCAACCGGTGGAAGCTGGCACTTCTTTCGTTTCAGTTTATCGGCGCTTCTTTTATTCTTACCGTGCTGGTCGTTGTAACGCTCCAGTACGACCGGATGAAGAACGCCGATCATGGTTACCGGACCGAAGGCGTGTATTACGGCTCGACCAGCGGGATGGACGGGAATAAGATTTTAATGGTCTTGAATGAACTCCGGTCTTTGCCGGAAGTGGAGATGGTTGGCCTCGGGTGCGGTGTGCCGACCGACGGGGCGTCGGGAAACAACGTTCTCTCACCCGACGGGGAAAAGGAACTGTTTAATGTGGCCGATTTTTATTGGGTGGATGAGAATTATGTTTCCATCCTCAATATTCCGGTAACGGAAGGACAGAATTTTTCACCCGCGACATCGGTCGCCAACGACATACTCATCAGCCACAAGGGATCTGAAATGCTAAAGATGAACAACAGGTGGACCGACGGAACTACAGGAAAGCAGGTTGAGATAACGGAACACGATGAAAGTGCATCAACGATACGCGGGATATTCCCCGATTTCATCATTGGTTCCATGTCCGGTCCCGACATCCGGCCGTCTGTCTTTTTCTATATGCCCCAGGAAAAATTTGAACAAAGAAGGGTTAATAATCCTGCCTTTTCGTTCATTATCCTGGTGAAAGCTCACGAAGGGGCGCAGGCCGGGTTTCTGAAAAAAATGACGGCTGTTCTTAATCTGGCTTTGCCTCACCAGGATGCGGTGGTGAAAAATCTGGCAGATGAACAGCAGAAAGTTTACTTATCGGAAAAGGGATTTCGCAATGCCATGATGGCCGGTAACTTCGTGATCCTGCTCATTGCGGGAATCGGCTTGCTGGGATATACCGCTAACGAAGCCAATCGCCGGAGCAAGGAACTGGCCATCCGCAGGATCAGCGGCGCAAATTTTCAGAACATCCTGCGAATGTTCGTCATGGATCTGGAATATGTTGCTGTCCCGGCTGTACTTGCCGGATTAGGTGCCGCATGGTTTCTTGCAGGACTTCCGGTCCTCCAAAGCCTTTAATCTCTATCG
>CAZOYZ010000739.1:0-2422 GCA_964584045.1 uncultured Prolixibacteraceae bacterium
CATTTCGGGCGATGAAGAATCACCTGAGTGAGGGTAAAAGCCATGCCGAGGTTGTTTCCGGGAAGGCGCTCCCTCCAAAACGATAAAAAAACAGGCCGTTCGCCATTAAAAAGAAACTTTATATGTCAAAACTAATTATCCTGTTCACCATGATGTCACTCTTATCCTGTACCCGGAAACCTGTTGCAGATACAATGATGATTCATGGTAAAATAATTACCGTTGACGATCATTTTACGATTGCTGAAGCAGTCGCCATAAAGGCCGGTAAAATCATCGCGGTAGGAACAACCCGCGAAATCGATCAGTTCGCCGGCCGCCGGACAAAAATGATCGATCTGAATGGCAAAACGGTTATTCCTGGTCTGATTGATGCGCACTGTCACCCTGAGCTTGCTTCAGTAAGCGAACAGGATGGAGAAATTCCTGATGTTCACACCATCACAGAACTGCTGGATTGGATAAAAAAACAGGCAGCGTCAAAGCAAAAGGGCGAGTGGATCATTTTTAACAAGATGTTCTGTACCCGCTTAGATGATTTAAGACAACCTTCATTGGCAGAACTGGATGAGGCTGCTCCGGATAATCCTGTTTTTTTGGATGGTTCATTCGGAGGAATGATCAATTCGGCAGCCATGAAAGCCTCTGAAATTACAAAAGAAATCCAACATGAAGGTGTCACTAAAAACAAAAAAACCGGCGAATTGACCGGTTTTATCAGGGCGTCGGCTTTTAAATTGCTGGCTCTTCCAAAGAAGAAAGCGTTAACTTCTGAAGAAGGCGTCAATGCCCTGAAAAAGCAGCTTCTTGAATATAATAAATACGGGATTACCGGGATTATCTCCGGATACGGGAACTTTGAAAACTTCAGAAGATATCAGGACATGGCAAAAACAGGTGAATTATCGGTCCGGGTATCACAAAATTTTTTAATCCCCTTTGACAGACAGGATTCAAAAGAGAAACTGATCGATTCTTTGAAAACATTTCAAACCATCACCGGTGAAGGTGATGAATGGGTCAGGACAGGTGGTTTAAAAATATTTCTTGACGGGGGGATCCTGACAGGTACTGCCTATTTAAGGGAGCCCTGGGGAGAAAAGGCCCTCGATCTGTTTGATATCGATGATCAGTCGTACAGGGGAATCATTCATTACACCGGTGATGACCTCTTAAACATTGTTTCAGCAGCAAACGACCTGAACCGGACGTTTACCGCCCATTGCACCGGAGGTGGAGGAGTTGATCTGCTGCTCGACGTTTTTGAAAAAGTGAATACGATAAAGCCGATCAGGGAAAGACGTTTTTCGATTATCCACGGAAATTTCTTTACGAAAGAGTCTGTTCAGCGGATGCAGAACCTGGGAGTGATTGCCAATTGCCAGGCTGCCTGGTTTTATAAAGATGCCGACGCCATGAAAACGATTTTGGGAGAAGAACGCATCCGGACATTCAATCCTTTCCGTTCTTTGGTTGAGGGAGGTGTCCGGGTTTGCGGCGGTTCCGATCACATGGTCAAGCTCGATGCCAACACCTCCGTAAATCCGTTCAACCCATTCCTGGCGATTTGGTCAATGGTTACCCGCAAAACAGAACATGGTCAGGTGATCATGCCTTCTGAATCCATTTCACGCGAAGAGGCCTTAAAAATGTATACCGTCAATAATGCCTTTTCCACCTTTGAAGAAAATATAAAAGGATCGGTTGAACCCGGGAAATTGGCCGACCTTGTCGTCCTTTCAGATGATTATCTTTTGTGTCCGGAGGACCAAATAAAAGAGATTCGCGCCGAGCTGACGATGGTTGGCGGAAAGGTGGTTTTTGCAAAAAGGGATTGAATACCGTTCGTGCAGACAAAATGGTTATTTCCCGCCCGCACTGTCAATTTCAATTGAAAACTGTACACTTTTCAATTGAAATTGACACCCGCACCAAAAAATATTTGAATTTTTTCAAAAATCTTTGGTGATCACGAATCTATTTTTGTAATATTGTATACAATAAACATCATCCTGCCTGGTGCAGCTTACGAATGACCTAACATCACGGAGCCCATGATTCATGATCAGCACATTTTAGCAGAACTCCCTGTTCGTCTTTTTTGCGGACGAAATAACGCCGTCACTGTATTGGCAGTACTTTTAGCCATGCTCCCTGATCCCGTTCAGTCTCAGTCCCTGCAGATTTCAGACAAGGATGACCGGTTTGACTGGATCCAGACCGCGCGGGTTTTTCTCCTGGACGCGTATCAACCGCCATTTGCTCCCGTGCTTGAATATGATGCGGAAGTTTTTGCCGAAACAATGGCCGACATGCACGCCAACGTGGCACGCATCGGCACCATGGGAAAATACGCCACGATCCAGGGAACGCGTTTTTCGACACATCCGGATCAAAACGGGCGGGATTTGCTTTCAGAGAC
>CAZOYZ010000740.1:0-2419 GCA_964584045.1 uncultured Prolixibacteraceae bacterium
TGTTTATTTTATACGGGTTATTTAATCTTCAGAAAAGGGAGAAGTTTATTTAAAATGATGATTGAATTTTTCCCTGACCAGTTCTTTTATTTCCTCCATACCGATTTTTCGCCCCAGTTCGCGTTCCAGGGAGGTTGCACCGTAAGCGGTGAATCCGCAGGGATTGATGTAACTGAAGTAACGCATGTCGGTGTTCACGTTCAGTGCAAAGCCATGCATGGTGACATAGCGGCTTACCCGGACACCAATTGCACAGATCTTTCGTGCTTTGGACGGGATCTCCGGATCGAGCCATACGCCAATGGCTCCTTCCTTACGGGCGCCGTGGATCCCGTACCGGGCTACGGTGGCGATGATGGCATCTTCCACTTTTTCGATATATTCCCTGACTCCCATCCGGTAATATTCCAGGTCAATGATCGGATAACCTACCAGTTGACCAGGACCGTGGTAGGTGATATCGCCTCCGCGGTCGATCCGGCAAAAGGTGGCGCCGATCTTTTTCAGAAATTCGTCCCGGATCAGCAGGTTGTGGGCGTCGCCGCTTTTGCCCAGTGTATAAACATGGGGATGCTCAACGAGCAGAAACCGGTTCAGGGGAGATGGTCCCTTCCGGGCCTTTTTATCGGCCTGCACTTCTTCCAGTAACTTCTCCTGGTAATCCCAGCATTTCCTGTAATCGATCAGGCCTGTGTCTTCGTAATTAAAGGTTGTCATCAGAAAATGGTTATATGGTTATAGGATTCTCAGATTTTCAGACTGTCGGATTCTCAGATTCTCAGGTTTTCAGATTCTCAGTCCGTCGGACTGTCTGAATATCTGAACATCTGATTGTCTGAATATCTGAACATCTGATTGTCTGGTTTTTACTCATAGCTTTTAATTTCTCCGGATTCCGGTCTCCCTGTTCCGGTTTCCGGTCTGCCTTACATCGGCATGCTGTTCGGCCCGGTACGATGAGCGGACCAGCGGACTGCTTTCGACAAAAGAAAAACCCTTTTCGAGGCCAATTGTTCGATAGTCCTCAAACTGATCGGGGTGAATATATTCCCTGACAGGCATATGCGCCTGGGTAGGAGCGAGGTACTGTCCGATGGTCATGACCCTGCATCCGGCATCCAGTAAGTCGTTCATGGTTTGAAGCACTTCCCCGCGGGTTTCTCCCAGCCCGAGCATGATGCCCGATTTGGCCGTGATGCCGGCGGAAGCAATGAACGAGAGGACTTCCAGGCTGCGCCGGTATCGGGCAGCGCTCCTGATCAGAGGAGTCAGCCGTTCCACGGTTTCCAGGTTATGGGAGATCACGTGGGGTTGCGCACCGGCCATCTGCACGATCAATTCTTTCCGGCCCTGGAAGTCCGGGATCAGGACTTCCAGCCGGATGTCGGGATTGGCCTGTTTAATGGTGAAGATCGTTTCAGACCAGAAGGAAGCGCCCAGATCGGGAAGGTCATCCCTGTCGACCGAGGTGATGACCGCATGTTTCAGGTTCATGATGCGGATCGATTCTGCAACCCGTTGGGGTTCTGCCGGGTCGGGAGGCAGTGGTCTGCCGGTTTTTACCCCGCAAAACCTGCAGTTGCGTGTACAGATCTCTCCCAGGATCATGAAGGTGGCCGTTCCCCGGTTCCAGCATTCGCCGATGTTCGGACAATTGCCGCTGGTGCAGATCGTATGCAGTCCGTATTTCGTGACCAGGTTCTTTACGCGGGAATAGCTTTCTCCTTCGGGCATTTTCATTTTCATCCACCGTGGCAGTCTTTGGCGTGGTTGCCGCTCTTCACTCATGGCCTCTGATTTTTGGCCCAAAAATAGCAGAAATATTTGAAGTAAATATTTTTTATTCTAAAGCAACTTTTCAGTAACTTACCGCACCTTGGTTAAACACAGGGTAAAGGAATGAAGATACTTATCCTTATGATGTCTTTATTGAGCGCAGTGGTATCATTATCAGAAGCTCAGGTAACGCGGGTTGAGGCTGATTCGATCATTCAGCGTTATATTCAAAATGAGAATATTGAAGGTCATTGGTTGTATTTTAAAACGACCCCGGTCCCGGGAAGATCGGAAGTAGCGATCTGGACGGGAAAACTTGTCAGCCCTGATTTTGATTCGTGGGTATATTTTATTGATGAAAACCCCTATGCAAACTGGTCTCACAAATGCAGATACGTTTTTATAAGTACGGGTAATGGAAAAGTAATCGAAAGGTCTGCAATTTATCCACCTGCTAATCTTGAAAAGTGGAAAATGATCTTTGAGTAAAATTATGTGGTTATGAAACAGATCATGGAACCTGAAGGGAAACGCATATTGGGAATTGATCCGGGAACAGTCGTGATGGGATATGCCCTGGTCGAAATCAAGGATAATAAGCCTGAAATTTTACATGTTGGCGTTGTGAAGACTGCCGGCTTTA
>CAZOYZ010000741.1:0-2416 GCA_964584045.1 uncultured Prolixibacteraceae bacterium
ATCTGTTTGGTTTTACGGTCAAACAACAGCTTTGTATTTAACTGCTGCGCCAAGACGCCCAGGTTGAAAACCTGGCTCAGCGGACCGGCTATTTCAAATGGTGAACGGGTTTTTTCCTTACCCTGGCAGGCCAGCAGGAAGTTGGCGTAATGATTCGACGGACTTTTGGGTACTTCCGGCAATTTTGAAGCCATGTCCTTTGCCTTCTCTTCCGGGATGATCGACAACGTGCTGCCATGCGATCCGCCTTTAAAGATCAGATCCTTGCTGTAAATGATCTTGCCCGGATTCAGCTTGGCAGGTTGTATTTTCCCGTTGCTTGCCGGCGGGATGTTCGGGTCGAGTTCAGAAACACCGTATCCCTCAGGCACCTGCGGAATATTATTCACCCCGTCATACCAGGTGATCTCTACCGGAGGCATATTACCCCTTTCCGGAAATTTAAATGATAAGGTGGATGACATGGGAAAGAAAAATGCATTGTGTCCGGTCAGTTTCACCGGATCAATTTCATAAGGTAACCCAAGATCCAGGAATTGGTGGGCGGTATCCATGATATGCGCACCCCAGTCTCCCAAAGCACCCATACCGAAGTCATACCAGCAACGCCATTGTCCGTTCACATAGTCATGATTATAGTCGTGATACTGAGCTGTCATCAGCCAGGTGTCCCAGTCAAGCGTTGCAGGGACAGGTTCTGCTGCAGGGAATTTCGTGATGGAAGGGTCCCAGCCGTGCCACCGGCGGGCGCCGTTCATATGGGCCGTTATGGCTGTGACATCTTTGATGATCCCGGCTTCTTTCCAGGCCTTGAACTGAAAATAATTGCCCTCAGAATGCCCCTGGTTTCCCATCTGGGTCACCACACCGTACTTTTTGGCTCCCTTCATCATCAGTTCCACTTCATTGAACGTGCGGGCCATTGGCTTTTCCACATACACGTGTTTGCCCAGGCTCATTGCCAGCATGGTAATGGGGAAATGTGAAAAGTCAGGCACCCCCACGGTAATCGCGTCAATCTGACTTGCCATCTTGTCAAACATGACCCGGAAATCCTGGAAACGGGGCACGTCCGGGAACATCTGCAATACTTTTTCGGTGTGCGGTGCGCCCATATCCACATCGCAAAGGGCAACGATATTGCACAAGCCTGTATTGTACAAGGCTTTGATAATTTCGCCTCCCCGGTTCCCGATACCGCAGCAGGCCAGGTTGACCCGTTCCCCGGCACTCACAGGTTTTGAGGCCGGAAGCACCGCTCCCGACACCGTCCGCGTTAAAACAGTGGGAATGGCTGTCGCTGCCGTTAGCGTTAACGCCTTCTTTAAAAAATTACGTCTTGAAGATTCAATTGGTTCCATAGGTATTATAAAATTAGTTTTACAGGTTAATCTGACAAAGCGATTCAAAAGTACCGATTTTGGGAAAATAATAAAGGCTAAATTTTGAAAAAGTTATTCAGGGAGCCCTAAAACGGAAGCAAAGGTTGCCATTTACCAAAGAGCCGGGCCTGTGTGATGCGGCGATCGTAAATAATAAACCCGATCAATCCGAAAACAGACATCAACACCAGTCCAAAACCCCACAGGAAATAGGTATCAAATTTGTCTTCCAACCGGTTCATTTGCTGCCGTACGTCATCTATTCTTTTATCCAATGCTTCCACTTTGGACTCCAGCGTTTCCATCCGCGCTTCTGTACGGATTGCGCGATCTTATAAAAACCATTTGCCGGGCGAAAGAAAAGAGCAAAATTCAGTACCACAAACCAGGCATTGGACTCAATTGCGAAGTTTTGTATTGAATAATTATCGCTAAATGATATCTTTGGGTCTCTAATTCATCATCACTTTGGACGAGAAATACCTCATATCCGGTCTGAAGAGTAAAAATAAAATCGTATTCGATTTTATTTTTACTTACTATTACTCAGGACTTTGCGCTTATGCCAGACGATGGGTTGCCGATCCTGATGTGGCAGAAGACCTGGTTCAGGACTTTTTTGTCCGGCTGTGGATGAACAGCCCGAAACCGGAGATCACTTCTTCCCTGAAATCATACCTTTTCACTTCTGTCAAAAACAGGAGTATCAATCATCTAAAGCACCATAAAGTAAAAGAACAATACGGACGCTACGTTTTGGAAACGGAGGCCGACGGGCAGGAATCGGAAGGCTGGGAATTCACTGAACCTGAACTGACGGAACTGATCGAACGAGGGATGGAAAAACTACCGCCCCGCTGCCGGGAAATTTTCATTCTGAGCCGATTTGAAGGAAAGGATAACGGAAAGATCGCTGAAATACTGGGAATATCCAAAAGGACGGTCGAACTTCAGATCAGCAATGCCTTAAAGCTACTTCGTAACGAACTAAAAGATTATCTTCCGGCCATACTTCTCCTCTGGTTGCTCAAATA
>CAZOYZ010000742.1:0-2411 GCA_964584045.1 uncultured Prolixibacteraceae bacterium
AGCGAAGTACAGACGAAGGAGGTTCCTCCCGGTGGGTGTTCTGGGAAAAGGGCGAATACCACGTTACCTCAGCAGACGGCCATGCAGAAAAAATGACGGTAACAACCCCGGCTTCAGCAGACATAGCGGGCAAATGGGGTGTTACTTTTGTTCCTGCCACCGGAGTGAAAGCCTTTGAAACGACTTTTGATCAATTGACGCGGTGGAATGAGCTTGCTGACCCTGCGATCAGGTATTTTTCCGGGACAGCGGCCTGCACCAATTCGTTCATTTTAACCGCGGAACAGGCAGGAAGTCCTGCCCGCCTGCAGTTAGGCGAAGTCCACGATATCGCGCATGTTTGGTTGAACGGCCGGGATATGGGAATAGTCTGGACAGCCCCATGGTCGGTTGATATGACCGGCTCCTTAAAAGAAGGGACCAACGAACTGAAAATTGAAGTCACTAATTGCTGGGCAAACCGGCTCATTGGCGATGCCGGACTGCCGGAAAGCAAATGGACCACAAAAACCAACGTTCGCCGTGTGTCCGACCGTTCGGAATACAAGGCAGGACACCAGGCTTTTTCGGCAGAAGATGAACTTATGCCGTCGGGGTTAGTCGGGCCGGTGCGAATAGAGTTTGGGCAATATCAGCAACGAAACTGAAGAACGATGACGGTTCGGCGATTCGAAAAATAGCAGCGTTTTTCTTTATACAGGTTGAACAACCATGTCCTCCCGGCATGGTTGTACACTAGGGGGTACGTCATCGAACACCGTCATTCATTTCCCGGCGACAGAAGAACGATGCCCGATCATCGGCAGCTTATTTTTTTTAAGGATTGTCCATGTAGTCGTTACTTTTTGCTTTCCTGAAACAAATTTTTAAATTTAGCAGCTAAATGATCTAACTAAATGCCTGAATGACCAACCTGCGGAATGAAGACGATTTGATTAAGCGACTGAGAACAGACGATGCTGCGGCATTTGATGAGCTTTTTCAGGTGTATGGGCAGAAGCTCTATGGTTTTGCTTTGAAGTACCTCAAATCCGAAAGCGAGGCGGAAGAAATGGTTCAGGAAGTTTTTGTCCGTATCTGGGAAAACAGGAGATCATTGAAAACAGAATACTCATTTAAATCCTATCTTTTCACGATCGCTTTAAACCAGATCCGGAAGTTTTTTAATAAGCGGGCAGTCTCGTTGAGATACGTCGCGGATCTTCAGAATGAAATTTCAGAATCAGATGATCATACATCCGATTCGATCGATTATACCTCTTTACTGGCGAGGATCGATGAAATTGTGGATACCTTCCCCGAGCGGAAAAGGCAGATCTTTCTGAAAAGCCGGAAGGAAGGCAAAACTTCAAAAGAAATTGCCGCCGAACTGAATATTACAGCCGGCACCGTTGATAATCAGATTTCCGATGCGTTGCGCATCATCCGCGAAGTCTTAAAAAAAGAGGGTATAGCGGTGTTACTGTACTTTACACTTTTTTAAGATTTTTCAGATTCACCCATGAGATTATTCCTTCCCGGGGATATAAGGAGATGGAAGGCAAAATGAATGCGCCATACCATAAACGCCGCTTATGGAAAAAGATTTAAGAATATTGTTTCAAAAATACCAGGAAGGGAAGATCAGTCCTCAGGAGGAGCTTATATTGGCAGAAAAGCTTGCCGATCCGGCTGATCGCGAAGCTGACCTTTTCCTGAGGAATGATCTGACCGGCTCATTAAGCCGGATGCCGGAAGAAAAAAGGAATCTGGATCATCTGCTCCATGAGATCCATCACCATATCCGGTTAAGACAATCGGGAAAAGAGAAGAAGACTGTTTACCGGATACTCCACTGGGCATCGAGGGTTGCGGCTATTCTTTTTATTCCGTTGCTGACCGCAAGTTTGTACTTCTTATGGAGTCATCCGGAACCAGGTCAGGAGGAAGCAATGCTTCAGGTTGTCGCTCCACGGGGATCCCGGGTCAACTTTGAGTTGCCCGATGGAACCACCGGTACGTTGAACAGCGGATCCGAATTGAAGTATTCATCGCGATTCTCCGGGAACAGGCGTGTCAAATTGATTGGAGAAGCCTGGTTTGATGTGGCGACGGATAAGCAGCACCCCTTTACCATCGACGCCAATAAGAATCAGATAACGGTGGTCGGAACACGTTTCTCCCTGTCGGCCTGGCCCGATGACCAAATCACAGAACTCATCCTGGAGGAAGGGAAGGTGCTTTTTGAATCGCCGGCTTTGAACAAGATCGTGGAAGTCACACCCGGCGAGCGTATCCTTGAAAAAGACGGAAACGTGGAACGCACCGATGTGGAGCCCTGGAAATACACCGCGTGGAAGGACGGGAAGCTGGTTTTCCGGAACGATTCGATGGAAGAGCTTGCCCGCCGGATCTCCAGGTGGTACAATGTG
>CAZOYZ010000743.1:0-2407 GCA_964584045.1 uncultured Prolixibacteraceae bacterium
ACGTCCGGCCGACGCGATTTTTTGAAGCTTTCGCTGATAGGAGGAATATCCGTATTCAGTTTGCCTTTGACCGGGAATACCCTCTTTTCGGAAGACAAGAAGCCGGCGTACCGGTTGTCGCTGAATGCCGCAACCCGTCTTTTTGACGGGAATTACTGCTGGGCCCACCCCAGGGCGGGGATTGTGCCTAAGGCAGGCATAGACGGTTTGCCCCGGATCGTGATGACGATGAACAAGCTGGATCTTTCGGGCAGCGACGTTTTCAGGGGAATGTACGGACTGGAAACCGGGGATTTGGGGACAAGCTGGACCACCCCGGAGGAAATGGTCAGCCTGTCTCCCACTTATGAAAGAATCGAAAACAAGGAACGTCCCGTTGCAGTAAGCGATTTTTGGCCGGCCTGGCATGTTGCATCCCGTAAACTGCTTGGGATCGGACATACCGTGGTTTATACCCCGGAGTGGAAAGTTTCCAATCCCCGGCCGCGCCATACGGCATATGCCGTGTATGATCCCGGCCGCAGCGTCTGGTTGGGTTGGCAGAAGCTGGAAATGCCGGACCCTGAAAAATTTTACAATGCCGGTGCCGGATGTGTCCAGCGCCATGATTCCGGCGACGGGACTATTTTGCTTCCGCTTTCTTTTCGTCCGCCAGGGAGGAATGATTCGTTGGTTACCGTTGCCCGGTGCTCATTCGACGGACAGAAATTGCGTTACAGGGAACATGGTGATGAATTGTCGATCGACAATGAGACCCGGGGACTGGGTGAGCCATCACTCACAAAGTTTAAGGGTGAATTTTTCCTGACGATCCGTAACGACAAACAGGGTTTCGTCACCCGCAGCCGCGACGGACTGCACTTTGAGCCTATTCAACCATGGAAGTTTGACGATGGAACGGATTTGGGCAACTACAATACGCAACAGCATTGGGTTACCCACAGTGGCGGATTGTTCCTGGTTTATACGCGTCGCGGCGCCAATAACGACCATGTCTTCCGTCACAGGGCGCCACTGTTTATCGGCCGGGTTGATCCTGAACGGTTGCAGGTGATCCGTGCCAGTGAACAGATCCTGGTTCCGGAGCGTGGAGCAAGACTTGGGAACTTCGGTGTGACCATGGTGAACGAACGTGAAACCTGGGTGACGGTTTCAGAATGGATGCAACCCCGCGGAGCGGAGAAGTACGGAAGCGACGGAAGTGTTTTTATTGCGCGGATCCGGTGGAACAAACCCAACCGGTTATTCAGAATTTGAAACAGCACCAATACTTCAGGGATGAACAAATTATTGTACGAGTTGCTCAACACGTTAGAGGCGAAGTCAAATCCGGAAGAACAGGAAAGAATCCAATTGCTTCACCGAAGAGCGCTGAATTGGGAGCCGGTTGAAAGGCTCCCTCTTATGATAGCCTATCCCTATCCAAAAGAAAACCCGGTACAGCCGTTTCCTCACCACGAAGTGTTCGATGATCCCGAAAAAATGCTTTTTAATGAGCTGGTTCATGCGTTCGATACCAGCATTTTCCTGCATCGCGAAGTTGGTGATGACCTTCCCTTTACCATCCGCGCAAATTTTGGAACGGTGATTATCGCTTCGCTTTTTGGAGGGAAAGTGGAACAACGCGGCGACAATCCGCCCTGGATACGACACTTTGAAACAACAGATGAATTCAAAGCGATCTTTGACAGAGATCCGCTGGATTTCTCACAGGGAATTTGTCCGCAGGTGGTGGCACGATATCAGTTTTACAAGGATGTCCTTGCCGGTTTTCCCAACCTGCAAAAATGCATTAAAATTGTTTTGCCCGATCTTCAGGGACCTCTGGATACACTCGAACTGCTACGCGGCAGCCATATTTACACCGATTTTATTCTTGATCCTGAAATGCTTGAAAACGGTTTGAGGCTGATGGCTGAAGCTCAGGTTGGATTTGCAAGGCATCTGCGACCGTATATGACCAACGGGCAGGAGGGATATTCGAAGCAACATGCTGTCGCCATCAAAGGAAATATCCTGATAAGAAATGATTCGGCCATTATGATCTCTCCGGAAATGTATACCGGACAGGTGTCCCGTCATGACGAGTTTGTGCTGAAGTCGTTGGGCAACGGTGGAATTCATTCCTGCGGAAAGATCGATTTTAACCTGCATGAAATTTTCAAGCTGCCCTCTGTTCGATGTTTTGATTTCGGACAGTCGTACCTGAACGATATGGACTCGGTGTATCCGATCGCACGCGAAAGGAAAATACCTTTGCTCAGGCTCCGCCCGGGAAAGGACGAATTGCTTTCCGGTAAGTTACAAAGACAATTCCCGACAGGCGTTTCCCTGGTCTGCGAGGCACGTTCGTTTGAGGAAGCGGTCGCTGTTTCAAAAAAGTACTGTAACCTGTGATGAACAGAAA
>CAZOYZ010000744.1:0-2405 GCA_964584045.1 uncultured Prolixibacteraceae bacterium
GATCATTATTTTTGTGTTATAGAACATAAAAGTTAATATTTCATGCATTGAGAACAATTTTTCATGTGTTTTTCACCGGCCATTTTTTTAATTTTACTTGTACAGCAAAAAATTTTTGTTGGACGCAAAAGATTCCGGAGGAAGGCTGATTTGAAGTTTTAAATAATCATTATACTGAAAATTATAAAACCAAACCGCTTAAACGACCTCTATGCTAAACACTTCTCTTCTTAAGAAAATCTGATTAAATACTTAGTCATTAACCTTATCTTCTTTCACTATGAAAAAATCATTTCTCTGGTTATTCATCATCTGCATAATTGAAGCAACGTTGTTTCAGTCGTGCGACGAAGAAGACAGACCGGTCTTTCCGTTGTCTGCGACTATTTTTCACAGTATCGACGGCAAACAGGTGGCCTTTACAGCCTTGACTCACAGCGCCGTGAGCTGGCTTTGGGATTTTGGCGACGGCAACACCAGCGACGAACAAAATCCGGTTTATGTTTATGAGGAAGGTGGCTATTACATTGCCACGCTAACGGCAAAAAACGAAGACGGTAATTCCGTGACCCACAAAGTGAAGTTAGCCATTGATCTTCCCCCTTATGCCTTGCTCACCGGCGATCATACTGAAGAAGGCTACGATGGGAAAACCTGGAGACTTTCTCAGGCACATTCGGTGAACGATAAGATCGTGAATTCGGATGCAAATTTCTCATTACTTGACGAAGATATCCCTATTTTACCAGCCGGGGCTTTCAGTGCGTACGTGGGTTTACCGGAAGCCTACAATGATGAGTTTACTTTTCACTACGACGGGAGTTACAGACACGACACAAAAGATGGCTCTTCTTTCGGAGGTATCGTATATGCAATGGTCATGCAGCAGATGGGACTTACGACCATTACGAAAACAGGAGGAGCAGCCGTATTCGGCCAGGATGCTTTTGCCCTCTCGACTTACACGCCGGGCAGTAACGCCACCTTTGTCCTGACCGGCAGTGAAAATTTTTCGATACCCACGATCCCTGCTTTTGCAACAGGTATGCAACCTCCGGGAATCCCTATTGTGACTTATCCCGGTGTGATGACCATCGATTTTCCAGGTTCAACAGAATTTATCGGCGTAAAGGATTTCCACAGAAAAGTGATTGTCCAGGAAATCACCAACAATTCGATGAGGCTGGTCATGTTTCTGACGATGGACCCTCGTGCCATTATGAGTCAGAATCCATTGATTGCGCTAAGCACAACCGCGGTTATACTTACGTTCGAAGTTGTTGAATAAACCAAATCAAATTTACCGATATGAATAATTCATCACAAAATACGACCAGAAATCTGGTTATCCTTGTCTTTTCTGCGATCATATTTTTGTTTTCAGTCGACACAGTTTCTGCCAAAATGTCCTTTCTGACCGGTCAATCGGAACAGCAAACCTCCAGGATCACAGGAACTGTAACTTCTGCAACCGATGGGATGCCGCTTCCGGGGCTTACCGTCGCCGTAAAAGGAACACCAATCGGAACGGTTACCAACATTGACGGGAAGTACACGCTTGACGTGCCCGCTAATGCGACACTAACATTCTCATTTGTTGGATACTCGGCACAGGAAATCGATGTACGGGGCAGAAACGTGATTGACGTGGTGATGGAAGAGAGCGTAAAAGCGATCGATGAAGTGGTCGTCACGGCCTTGGGTATCAAGAGAGAAGAAAAATCACTGGGATATTCGGTGGGCAAAATTGCTTCCGGGGAAATATCAAAAGTGGTCCATGAAAATGTGCTGAGTTCGATGGCCGGTAAAGTCACCGGCGTAACCATTAACTCAACCGGAGGTGCCGGTTCGACAGTCAGCATGATCATCCGGGGAGCAACCTCCATGAGCACCGATAATCAGCCTCTTTTTGTGGTCGACGGGGTACCCTTACGAAGCACGGTCGATAACGTGGGTGGTTTTGGCAACGGCAACCGCGTCGACTATGGGAACGCCATTTCAGATATTGATCCGGAAAGTATTGAAAGCGTTTCAGTACTGAAAGGCCCCAGTGCTGCGGCTTTATATGGCACCCGGGCCGGTAACGGAGTGGTGTTGATCACCACAAAAAAGGCCGATGCGAAAAAAGGAATGAAAGTGGAAGTGGTTTCGAATACGGTATTCGATATTCCCTCCAAATATCTCGATATTCAGACCCGCTTTGGATTTGGTGGCAGAAGCTATACACCCGAAGCCTTTGGAGATGGGATTATACCTCCTTATAACCCTTCGGAAAAGGGCGGCAACGGTCCCGAACTGGACAAGGGGTATTGGCAGGTACAGCCGTTCGCTCCGCTTGATGCCAACGGCGTAGCAATCCCCACTGAATTAATATCGCATCCTGACAACTACAAAAATTTTATTAA
>CAZOYZ010000745.1:0-2392 GCA_964584045.1 uncultured Prolixibacteraceae bacterium
CATCAGTCAGCGTCATCCGAAAGCAATAGGCCTGAATGCCTTTGTCGCCGCGACCGTCGATCCCAGGTCCTCCTTCGACGATAAACGGCAGTAATCCGCTGGAAGGATCTCCTTTAATCACGTATGGATCAACGCCATCAATAAAGTTATGGTGAGTGCCATTCAGCGAAACAGTTTCACGCAGCGTGACACTGTAGCGGTTGGCCTGCACCCCGTTCAGACTTTCGCCATATTGTGCGTTCGACTCGCGCCCCACCGTGTAAGTTACCCCTGCTACTGCCATCAAATCACCTTCGTAAGTAGCGTCAATAAACATTTTGGCCCGGTAAGAAGCGCCACTTTCCATGGTAATCTCCTCAATCTTTGATCCCTGCTTCTTTACACCGGTTTCCCGGTTCAGGCGTTGCCCGTAAACCACCTCCACCTTTTCGGCTTCCAGCATCTGATGATATACTTTTAGCGCGGCCGAGGGTTCAAAGGTCCACATGGCATCTTCCTTTCCGGTATTCCTGCCATCCTTGTACTCCTCCGGTTTTTGCCATTTCCAGTTTTCGGGGTTATCATAATATTTTTTGATCTGCTGATAAAATTCACGGGAGATCCCGCCAATCACCTGTTTATTACCGATGTCGGTCGCTCCGAGCCCTCCGGTTGTTAATCCGCCAAGCCTGTTCGTTGGTTCAATGATCAACACGGTTTTCCCCATCCGGGAACTTTGGATCGCTGCGGCAATACCGGCTGATGTACCGCCGTAGACAATGATGTCGTATTCGTTCTTTTTTGCAGAGACGGTGCCAAACACCAGGGAATGCACAACCATCAGCAAAACAAGCCATGTCATTTTTGTTTTCATTCGTTTCAGTTTTAATAACAACTTCCTGAAAAACCTGTACAATCGGTGAGCCGGAAGGCCGGCATTTATCGTCCACCTAAAGAGGCAGAAATTTAAGAATTAAAAAAGAGTTCCCCAAGACCATCCGGGGAACTCTATAATTTATGTGCTCATCTTACTATTCCCAGTTGGGATTTTGCGTCAAAGCAGGATTCGTTTTCCGCTCGATATAAGGAATAGGCCACAGGTAGTCCTTATTCGGGTTAAATACACGCTTGTCAACTGTACGCATGGAGGTATTGGGATGATTCACGTCGGAAGCAATCGGGATGCCGGCAGCGACATAATCGGGGATGCCCCATTTGTCGATCACCGGCGCCTTGGTGGGATATGATTTCTGCATCCTTCCGAGTAAAAAGCCGTTCATTACTCTTTCGGCGATCTTCCAGCGGCGGATATCCGAAAGCCGTTGACCTTCGCCCGACAGTTCATGGCGGCGTTCGCGTGCGATGGCATAAAACAGCTCGTCGGCGCTTGTCTCCGCGATGGGCGGCATCCCTGCACGAACGCGTACCTTATTCAGGGCGGCGTACACAGAAGCGTCGGCCTGACCGGCTTTCACCTTCGCCTCCGCATAAATCAGCAGCACTTCCGCGTAACGGATCACGATGATGTTGTTATCGCAGTTGTTGACATCCCCATAATTTCTGTCGTTCACATATTTACGCCAGTTAATACCGCTGAACGAAGCGTAGGCATTCAGCGCATCCTGATTGGCTACACGCGAAGCCGGCGACGTGTGATAATTCCAGCATTTGACACTGTCGCGGTGCGTTTCGTACTGAAAGCCCTGAAAAACACAGCCTGGTTCGTTTCTCCAGTCAGAATAGCCTGAAGAAGCCAGCGCGAACGTCCATGCCAGGCGCGGGTCCCTGTTATCCCAGGGTTTCGCCGGATTATACAACGGCGACTTGTCGATCGCCAGGCCGTCTTTGCATTCATACGAGTCGACCAACTGATAAGAAGGAATTTTATTGGCATGGCCTCCGCCATTCCTGCTTCCAAACAACCTGAATATCGGGTGTACTTTCTGGCCGAACAGATATTGGATCGAAAAAAGAATTTCTTTCGAATTCTGCCCTTCGTAGCTGAACAGGTTGGGGAAACTGGGATCGAGGATCACTTCAGAGCCTTCCAGTTTCATGACTTCGGACGCAGCCGCAATGGCCACATCCCACTTTTCGTGATATAAGGCGATCCTGGCTTTTAAGGCATAAGCAGCCTGTTTAGCAGGACGTCCGGAGGTCGGTTTGTTTACCGTGCCAAGCACGGCCGCGGCCTCATCATAATCCTTAAAGATCTGAGTCAGCACGTCTTCTTTGGGAGAACGGGGGATCTCCGCATTCTCGAGCGTGATCGTTTCCAGGATCAGCGGTACGTCGCCGTATAAATCAACCAGATAGGAATAGTAATAGGCCCGTAAGAACTGTGCCTCTGCTTTTGCCTGGGTCACCACACCGGCGCTGACCGTACCTTCGACCTTCGTGAGATTATTAATCA
>CAZOYZ010000746.1:0-2391 GCA_964584045.1 uncultured Prolixibacteraceae bacterium
CCTTTATTTGCGGTTACTCAGCCGGAAAAACACATTCTCAGGCGAAATTCTGTAGAGGCAATAAAACTATCAGGAAGTACCCTCCTTTTATTGATTTACTCGTTATATTTGTCAGCATATGTTTGGTTAAATGGAAAAGGAACCGAATTTGGAAATTGTGGGAGAGATCAAACGGGGCAACTGTTTGGCGTTTACCCAATTATTTGATGCGTACTACAATTCGTTATGTTTTTTTTCCAACAGGTATTTGAATGATCTCGATCTTTCCCGGTCAATCGTCCAACAGGTATTTGTTTCTTTTTGGATAAACCGTGAAAAGCTGTCAATCCAAAAATCGGTAAAGTCCTATTTATTTCATTCCGTTCGAAATGCGTCCATTGATTACAGGAGAAGGAAAAAAAACGAGATGCATATCGTGGAATTAAATGATGAGATGATTCAGACTCCTTTTCACGATTTGATCGAAGAAGCGGAACTCGATGAAAAGATTAACAAGGCGATTAATGACTTACCTGAAAAATGCCGGGAAGTTTTTGTGGCATGCCGGCTGGAGGGATTGAAATATGCACAGATCGCGGAGAAACTGAATATATCCGTGAGGACTGTCGAGATGCAGATGGGCATTGCGATAAAGAAAATGCGCCATCTTCTCACTGAATATCAAATGATTGACCTTCTTATTTTTATTTTATCAAAAAAATAGCCTTTTCATTACCGGGCAAAACTTCTTTTTTGCGTCATAAGGCAAACAACCGTAAAATAAGATGCATACCGATCACGATACAGAGATCCTAATCGGAAAAATTATTTCCGGGAATGCTTCTGAGGAAGATATTTCTCAACTTGAGAAATGGAGACAGGACTCAAAGGCGAATCAGCAGATTTTTGATCAAAGCATAAAGATCTGGAAAAGGATAGGAGCGTGGATCCCGGATTATATGACAGAGGAAGATAAAATGAAAATTCAGGATAAGATCAACGCGGAAATGATGACGAAGCTGAGAAAAATCAGACAAAGATCCCTCTTATATAAGGTTGCAGCCATATTGGCTGTTCCGATCACGTTCTCACTCAGTTATTACTTTGTTCACAGTGGCTTAAGAGCCAATTCGGCCTCCGCTTACTGCCAGGTTATAGCTCCCAAAGGGCAAATTGCAGAATGCATTCTGCCTGACGGGAGTGAAGCATGGATCAACAGCGGATCTGCAATCAGTTATAATGCCCGGGATTTTTATCTTGGGAAAAGAGAAATACAGCTGAATGGGGAGGCTTTTTTTCAGGTAACTAAAAACAATAATAAGCCGTTCAAAGTGATCACGCCATTAGCCGACATCCACGTGACAGGTACCTCATTTAATGTAAAAGCGATTCCCGGTTCAAACGAATTTGAATCGGTACTCACGGAAGGCCGCATTCATTTGCAATTAAAAAAGTATTCCCGGCAAATGATAAGTCTTGCTCCGGGAGAAAGAGCTAAGTTCGATCCGGTTAAAAAGAAACTGCTTCTTGAAAAAGTAGACCCCGACGCTTTTACGTGTTGGAGAAACGGAGAAATAATTTTCAGAAACGCGACTCTGGCCGATTTGATCAAAGAGCTGGAAAGGATCTATGAAGTTGAGTTTTCTGTTGCCGATGAAAATTTACGGGAATACAGTTTTCGCGGGATGTTCAGATATAACAACAACTTAATTGATGCACTTGAAAAAATAAAGAAAACTGCAGAGATAGAATATTTTATTGAAAATAAGAAAGTTACTCTCAGGAGAAAAATGTGAATTAAACGATAAACCTAAACGTATGGGAAAGGCAAATTAAAATGTCAACTAAAAATTAATTTGGTCGGAAAAAAAGAGGGAATGCTTCGACCTATTCCCTCTTCAACTTCTTCGGCCAATTAAAGCTAAATCAGTTATTACTAAAAACAATTCAAATTTATGAAAAAAAAATTAAAGAACCGAGAGGCTGTTATACCTCCCGTAAAAAAATTATGGTTAGTCATGAGGTTAAGTATTTTGCTAATTTTGGTATCTGTTGTCTGTTCTTCAGCCAGTGTGTATTCACAAAATACTTCTCTTAGTCTGAAGATGAACAACCAGCGAATTGCTGATGTTTTTGACGCAATTGAGCAACAATCGAAATTTTACTTCTTTTATAACCGGGAAAAATTTGATGATAACCGGTTGGTCAGCGTCGATTTTCAAAACAAGAAAATTGATGAGATCCTGCAGGAGTTATTTAAAGACCAGCCTGTTACTTATGAAATTGTTGACCGGAACATCCTGGTTAAGGTGACCACCGGGTATTTAAAAATGACTGCCCAACAACAAAGGACGGTTACCGGCAAAGTCACTGATTCTTCAGGCGCACCACTACCGGGAGTCTCAGTAGCCA
>CAZOYZ010000747.1:0-2391 GCA_964584045.1 uncultured Prolixibacteraceae bacterium
ACTTTCATACACACTACGAACATCGTTGGCGACTTTCACCATTGCATTTACGATATCCTCAGGTATATTTGAAATCGTTTTGAGAATGATTTTCTTTTCATCCTCGGCACTTGGGTAGTCCATCTTCACCATCATAAATTCGCCGATAAGAGCAAGGTTCTGACGGTTTGTCCCGGCGTACATACCAGACGCATCATCCGACCCTGCCGTGTTGCCGGCACAGATGATTTTCGCCCCGAACTGACGGGGATTTAAAACCTCCCCTGTCTCCGGAACTATAACGCTTCGGCCTGCGATGATCGCTTTTATAGCCATTGTCGAGCCGGGACGGAGCGTATCCAACTCATCAAGGAGTATCCAAGCTCCTAGTGGGTCTTTTATGCCCGCAATAAGTGGACCATCCTGCCACCGCATGTTGCCGTCTTCGACAACATACCGCCCCATCAATTCAGGGGCTTCCATCGCTTCGTGGCAAGACACCACATAGAGGGGCTGCTTCAGTGCTGCTGCAACTTGTTCGACTGTGGTTGACTTCCCCGTTCCGGTTGAACCGGTCAGATAGATGGGGTCGTTTCCTGCTGCCCCTGCTAACCACGCGAGAAAGTCTGATAAAATTTCCTTCCTGAATACATACTCTGAATTTCTTACTGGAACGTGCGGCGATGCTGCCGTGTCGTCACGAACCGTTACCGTTGCATTTGCCGGTGCGGCAAACCCGAATACCTCAGATATTGTTTTTTCCATTAGCGTCCTCCAATTTTGTTTTTTGACT
Organism: uncultured Prolixibacteraceae bacterium; assembly: GCA_964584045.1. Lineage (GTDB taxonomy): Bacteria > Bacteroidota > Bacteroidia > Bacteroidales > Prolixibacteraceae > JBCFBK01. The sequence continues at coordinate 773 of CAZOYZ010000747.1, forward strand.
TTGTGTTTGATTTGAATTGACTGAATTTTTCTGATGCTTTGGCAACCAGTTGGTCACCAAAGGCAAATGTGGCCGCTGCCGAACCCGCGAAGGCTAAGCAAACGAGAAATCCCTGAATAAATTCTGCTGTCATTTCCGCACCTCTTTAAATAAGGGCGAACGCAACAGACCTCTTTTCTGGGCTTCAGCCTGGTGTAATTTCTCGACCACGTATAAGGCCCACTCAATAATGTTCCTGCTCTTTTTTCGATACTCTGACTGGTATTGAAACCAGGCGGAGACGGCGACGTTCACCAACCAACCGGCGATCATCCCCAATACAAAAGTTAAATATTCCATAATTCTGCGTCCTCCGTCGTTTTTTGCGCGCAGCAATCCGTCCGGAAGTATTTACTGCCGTCTGGTTACCGCACTCTTTTTTGTTTTGATTGTTGTTTAGGCTGCTACTTGTTTTGCTTCTTCCAATGAAATGTCATCCAGTGTCCGTTTTACCCAGTCCTCTACATCGTAATGAAAAGGATCGGATTCCGGATCTTCTTTCGCGTTTTCCCGGACGGCTTCTATTTTGATAAGAGCCATACCGAGATAATTGATCGCATCAGTCAGCTTTTCCTGAGCCTCCTGCATGAGATCCCTCGTGTCAGTAAGGGGATTGAATTCCCCTTTTTTTCCAATGCTCGCATCGTATTTATCCAGACATTCCTGGTAAATTTTGTTCATCGAGCGTTTTTTTACTTCTCCATCTTCATTTACGTAAAGGTTATCCAGCGTTTTTTTGGTCTGCACCAAGAAAACAATTGTTTCGACAAGCTTTTTTTCGCTCGTTCTCGTTCCGCGTAATTTGCCTTTGACGCATATAAGCGCCTTGACAAATACGCCTTCCCATAATTTATTTCTTGTTGTTTGTTCCATACGTCCTCCTTTTTTGGCACCTCAAAATAAAAAAGGCACCGAACGTCAGATTCTTCTGTTGTTCGATGCCTGAATGTCTCAAGGCCGCCTACTGAATTTTATATTGTTACTTTTGTATTACCTGCTGGACGAATGGTTTTACATCCACTTTTGTAAAAACAATAACGACTTTTTTAAAAAATAGTTTTCCGCTGTCGGTAATATTGTTTTAAGCGACTTCTTTGTCGCCTAATATAATTTTATCTGCCCGGGGACGGGGGCAGGTATCAAAATAAATAATACCGAGGTGCGCTGAGATGTTTATGTTACGAAGCACTAGCAACATGAAATTCATCAAAAAACTGCTCGAAAAAAATGGATTGCACGTAGAAGAAACAACAGAACCAGGTTACATTCTTACCGTCCGGGACCCCATGCCATATATTCCTGAGTCATACAGGGATAAGGTGTCGATCAGTCAATGTGATTCCTATGCCAGCATTCTTAAAAAGGCAGGAATTATAAAAAAATTAACTGATGCGGCGGAACAGTATGAATTTGGTACACCGGTGAAAATTACCGCCGGCCCCTATGAGGGTTTAACGGGAAGGGTTATTCGAGCTGAGAATAAAAAGGAGTGCACTGTGGAAATCAGTGTATGGGGTAAAATCATTAAAGAAGTAGTCAAGTCCTCCGATATGGAACCTTTCGAAAATCCTTTTAATTAA
>CAZOYZ010000748.1:0-2390 GCA_964584045.1 uncultured Prolixibacteraceae bacterium
CAACGATCATCCTTCCGGTTTTGCATACCGGGCAAAGGCATGGATTTATACCGGTAGCAGTGAACAACCCATTTTGTTCGATAAGCCTGTTGCACCCGGTCGTTAAAAAGGAAAAGTTGGTTTTGTTTTCGTAAGGCCCGTTTGAGGCTGTCTAGAAACTTTCCTTTAAAGGCACTGCTTCGTTGAAGTACGGGATAAAGAGAATTACCGGAATGGCCGATATTCTTCCATTTTCCATCCAATGTATACCCGGCAGCGGGGACAAGGCAATGGCAACCTTTTCAAAATCAGGAACAAGCACAATGGCCTGCTCAACAATCGTAAAGCCCGATTTCTTTCTCATAATCAGAAATTTTAATGGTTAAAAATCTCGAAGTTTAGAAAGAATCGGGTACTATTAAACCAGCTATCCGCGAAGGCGGATTTATTTCAACTTTTGATAAGAGTTGTATAATTTTAAATTGTCTAAAAAAAACCATCACTTTTTTGTATCAACTTATTTAAATTTAAAAGGAGTTTTAATGAACCGACTATTGAATGCAAACGAGCTTGTAAAGTTTCTCAAGAAATCACCCGCTGAATTTACCAGTGCCGACATTGTCGCTTTTTGTGAAGAAAAGCAGATAGAGATGCTGAATCTCAGGTATGTGACAGAAGACGGACGACTCAAAACACTGAATTTTTACATCACATCACAATCTTATCTCGAAAGCATCCTTACCCATGGCGAACGGGTTGATGGAAGCAGCCTGTTTTCGTTCATCGAATCGGGGTGCAGCGATTTGTATGTGGTGCCCCGCTACAGCACTGCTTATCTGAACCAGTTTACCGAAGTGCCGACCCTTGAGATGTTTTGCTCATTTTACAATAACGAAGGCAAGCCGCTTGAAAGCGATCCCGGCTATATTTTACGCAAGGCAAGCCAGGTTTTCAACAAAGAAACCGGCTGCGATTTCAAGGCTTTGGGTGAACTTGAATATTATGTAATCGGCCCGAAAGATCCCTCGTATCCAAGTGTTGACCAAAAGGGCTATCATGCCTGCGAACCCTTTGCCAAATATGAGTTTATCAGAACCGAAGCTTTGCAAATTCTTGGCAAATCCGGCTGCCAGATCAAATACGGACATTCTGAAGTCGGTTGTTTCTCCGATGATGATTTGTATTATGAACAACACGAAATCGAATTCCTGCCCACACCGGCCAGTCAGGCTGCCGAACAGATGGTGCTTGCCAAATGGGTATTGCGCATGCTGGGATACAAGTACGGAGTCGACATCAGCTATGCCCCAAAAATTACTGTTGGCAAAGCCGGAAGCGGCATGCACTTCCATATGATGATTGAGAAAGACGGAGAAAACATAACCGCTGAAAACGGCAAACTGAGCGACATGTCACGCAAAATGATTGCCGGCATTCTCAGCTCGGCCGATGCCCTTACCGCTTTTGGCAACACAATACCTACTTCCTACCTGCGGCTTGTGCCTCATCAGGAAGCGCCCACCAATATCTGCTGGGGTGACCGCAACCGTTCGGTCGTGGTACGTGTACCGCTGGGATGGACAGGTGCCAACAACATGATAAAAGATGCCAATCCTCAGCAGGACATTGCTCAGGATAAACAAAAATCGAAGCAGACTTTTGAATACAGAGTGCCCGATGGCTCTGCCGATGTATACCTTACACTGGCAGCTTTGATAGTGAGCAGCCTCAACGGGATAAAGACACCGGACGCACTCGAAATCGCCGAAAAGCTCTATGTTGACGTAAATATTTTCAAACAGGAACACAAAGAGAAACGTGACTCGCTCAGTCAGCTCCCTTTGTCATGCTGGGAATCGGCAGATGCGCTTGAGCAAAAACGCGAACATTTCCAGAACTACGGAATTTTCCCTGCCGGACTTATCGACAACTGTATCCGTAAGCTCAAACAGCACAACGACAAAGGCTTAAGCGAAAAACTGTACGGTAAAAACGACCAGATAAAAACACTGGTTCAACAGTTTTTACACATAGGCTAATACAGTATAAGGCTTTCCAGGATAACCATCCCCCGGTTTTAGTCCAGTTTTGGCCGCCGGTCGCCTGGTACAGCCAAGATCGCTTCCCCGCCTAACGGTGGCAGAACCAGGCTCTGGATATCCACCGTCATGGTTATTTCGTCATCACCACAGCCGGCGAACAGGATGCATAACATGATGTACAGGTATGTTTTGGTATTCAGGCCTGTAAAATGCAGGAACGGTATCCGGTTTTCTATCTGATTACGTTTCATGATCGTGAATGATGTAAAGTGACTGCCTGATGACTTTAATTCGATGCTTCATTGACCGGGTGAGCGGGCTTGTAATAGATCCCGTCGCTGAGTACTTCCGTTTCCCCTTTGCTGTTTT
>CAZOYZ010000749.1:0-1106 GCA_964584045.1 uncultured Prolixibacteraceae bacterium
TATCCGACCATATTGGTCCGTACACCTTATCTAAAGGACAATGCCAAAGGAAGCGCTCAGAACTTTGTCAAACAGGGGTATGCGGTGGTTGTGCAGGATTGCCGCGGAAAGTTTGGCTCGGGAGGAGAATTCTACGCGTTTAGGGATGAACGGGAAGATGGCCTGAAAACGGTCGGGTGGATAAAAAAGCAATCCTGGCATAACGGGAAGCTTGCCGGCTATGGGGGAAGCTATCTGGGGTATACCCAATGGGCGGTTTCTGACCGGCTCGACGCTGTTTGCGCAGAATTGACCGGTGCTGATGTCTATGACCTGATTTATCCGCAGGGGCTGTTTTCGCTGTCCACGGCGTTTAACTGGGGTCTGTTGGTCGATGCCCGGACCGCCAATCCCATATCTTCCGAAAAAATGTTAAAATCATACTGGTACCTTCCGTTGTCTGCAGCCGATGACTCCACTTTTAAGGATAGTCGCTTTATCAATGACTGGGTGCTGCATGAAACCCGCGACAATTATTGGCAATCCGTCAATCACCGGGGCATTGCCAAAGGCCCGGTTTTGTCAATAGCCGGCTGGTACGACATTTTCCTGCTGACACAGATCAACGATTTTGTGGCATTGGACAAGAAAAACTCCCATCCGGACAACCGGCTGGTGGTCGGCCCCTGGTGCCACGGACGCCAGTCTTTCCGGAATGAGTACGGAGGTCAGGGGAAAACAGGTAACTCCGGAGCCTTACAGGAACGATTCCTTGCCAAAACGCTGTCGGGAAAAGAAGGAGAAATATTGGAAGCTCCCTATACGCGGCACAAGTACAACTTTTTTATCATGGAACGCAATGAATACGTGGGCAGTGAGTCATGGCCGCCTAAAGAGGTGAAAAAGTCGGATTTCTTCCTGGACAAAAACAAAATCGTTCAAAAAGCACCGGCGCGGCCCGGTCAGTTGCAGTTCCCGTATAACCCACAGGACCCTTATCCTTCCCTTGGCGGAACTTTCATTGGAACCGGGGTCGGTCCGGCCGTCCAGAATGCCAACAGGACCCGGAATGACCAATGTGTGTTTGAATCGGACGCTCTGACCGCTCCGCTCACGCTCCTGGGTGC
>CAZOYZ010000749.1:1206-2387 GCA_964584045.1 uncultured Prolixibacteraceae bacterium
AGAGCCTGTGTACAGCGCCACGGAAAGTAAGGAAGCAGTACAGACCATCAGGTTTGGAGCCGGACATCCGTCAAGGATTACTTTGCCGGTATTAAATCGTTGATAAGAGAGGGCCACAGTAGGTTGACCCGTTAATCTGGTGCTTTTAAAATGCTAAAAATAAAATAGAATGAAGAAGAATATAAGAGGACGACTCAAAAACAGACTGGCAGTGATTTTAGGCGGCCTGCTGCTCGTGGCATGCCATACGGAACCCAAATTTCCGAAGGGTATAACACATGTGGTGGTGATCGGGATTGACGGAATGAGTGTTCAGGGGCTTTTGGAGGCCAATACCCCTTGTATGGACAGCCTGATCCAAAACGGCGCATACAATTACAAGGTTCGGGGGGTACTGCCTACGGTCAGCATGCCCAACTGGAATGCCATGCTGTGTGGCGCGGGCCCTGATGCCACAGGTGTGATCGATAACTCATGGAACAGGAGCACCGATGGATTTGCTCCTGTGGCGATGTCCGAAAATCACGTGTTCCCTAATATTTTCAAGGTAATCAGGGAACAGAAGCCTGAAGCTGAAATCGGGTCACTTTATCAGTGGGGTGGCTTCAGGAATATGTTGGAAACGGAGGTGATGAATAAGTTTGAGACATACCGGACAGCACTTGAAACCGCTCAGCAAACGGCCGCATACATTGAAACCAAAAAGCCGGACTTTGTTTTTGTCCAATTGGACGATGTGGACGGAGCCGGACACGGGGCAGGTCATATGTCGCCCGAATACCTTAAAAGCATTGAAAGAGCCGACGGTCAGGTCAGGATCATCGTGAATGCGGTTAAAAAGGCCGGGATCAATGATGAAACGATAGTGATGGTCGTTTCAGATCATGGCGGGATTTTTTATGCACACGGCAGGAACTTTTATGAGGAGCTGACTACGCCCATCATCTATTGCGGCAAGGGAATTAAAAAGGGTTATCCGATCAAACAACAGATCTACCGGTATGATGTGGCTGCCGATGTAGCCTTCGCCCTGGGGCTCCGTGCACCACAGGTGTGGGTAGGGCGGCCGGTGAAAGCGGCATACCTTGGTTTTGATGAGCCCGACCAACCTGTGGAAGGAGTCGAAATGCTGCCTCCCCCGGTGTTCCTTTCAGAAAATATTGCCACCGTGTACGGAGGTC
>CAZOYZ010000750.1:0-2385 GCA_964584045.1 uncultured Prolixibacteraceae bacterium
ACAACCTCGGCATGGCTTTTACCCTCACTCAGGTGATTCTTCATCGCCCGAAATGCGCCTTCGCTGTCTTTGGCCTCCATGCATTCCAGGATCGCACGATGTGATTTCAGGGCCAAAGCCGGCGACTGGGGGTATTCGTATGTATCGGAAATGAATTTGGTCATCAGTTGGAACAGCGGTTCCATGATCACAGGAAAGATCGGGTTATTCGCCGCCCTTGCAACCACGCGGTGAAAGTCGATGTCGTGTTTGATCATTTTCTGAGGATCGTGGATAAGACCTTCCATTTTTTTAAAGGATTCCCTCAGGTGTTCAAGGTCTTCCTCAGACCGGCTTCCGGCAGCCTGCCGTGCTATTTCAGGTTCAATAATGATACGTACATCTGCAATATTCAACAGACTGGATTTTCCGCATTTCATTTCCAGCAAATGATAAAAGGAATCAGCCACCGGTGTGTACTGGTCGGGAGCAACGAACACCCCGCTGTTTTTGCGTATTTCTACCGCTCCGCGGCCTGCCAGCCGGTGCAGGGCTTCCCGGATCACGGTCCTCGAGACCCCGAAATTCAAGGCTAATTCATTTTCGGATAAAAGCTTCTCCCCGGGAAGGAATAATTTCTTCCGGATCGCTTCGATAATCTGTTGTTCGATTCTTTCACTCAGGGATAATTCCTTGTCAAGCCTGGTAAATGGTGAATTCCTCATACCTTCTTTCTTTTGATCGTCTTGTTTATGATCATACAATAATACAAAAAAGATCATCAAACGGTGTATTGGTTAATTTTTTTTTGATTTGCGATGGCCGTTTCATGAATAAGTGTATTTTTGTCTTGAATTAACTTAGTGCGTTAACTTATGAAGAATTTAAAATGGATACCCTGGATCATCGTTCTGATGGCCTTCCTGGCAACAGCGTTAAGCTTTCTCGACCGGCAGGTGCTTTCCATTTCCATTATTAAGATCAAAGAGGATTTTCACATCTCGGATGTGGAATACGGGTTTATTAATACCGGTTTTCTGATCAGCTATGCCATCATGTTCACGGTCGGCGGCATCCTCATCGACCGTTTTGGGAGCCGGCTCGGCCTGGCCTTTTCGGTGGGGATCTGGTCGGTGGCGACGCTGTTGCACACCTTAGCCAATCATGTGGTGCATTTCGGGATCTTCCGTTTTCTGCTGGGTTTAGGCGAAGGGGGCGCATTTCCCGGGGCGATCAAAGCCGTTGTGGAATGGGTTCCCAAAAAGAGGCAGGCGCTTGCGAATGGCATCGCGATTGGCGGTTCGGCCATCGGTGCGGTGATCGCTCCGCCGCTCTGCGTGTACCTGATCGCCATCACCGGCTGGAGAGGGGTCTTTGCCGTGACCGGACTGATCGGTGTCGTGTGGGTGATCGTCTGGCTGCTGCTGCCCAAAAAGAAGCAGGAAAGGCCCGGCCCGGACGAGGTGAGAAAGATGGAAACACCACTATCTCAGAGTTTGATGAACATACTGAGAATAAAGGAGGTATGGGTTTTTATCGTGATCCGTTTCCTTTTGGATCCGATTTTTTATTTCTACATGTTCTGGATCCCGAAATTTCTGAATGAAGCACGCGGGGTGGATATCGGGCGGATCGGAGAGTTATTTTGGATCCCGTTCATGGCCCTGGGGATTTCGAATATGCTGGGGGGACTGGTTTCGGATGCCGTGTTCAAAAAGACCGGCAGCCTGAATTATGCCCGGAAAACGGTGATGGGAGCTGCCGCGATCCTCATGATCCCTGTGTTTCTGGTCAAAAGTGTTGCTTCGCCCGAGATGGTCATCCTGATCCTGTCCGTCGCTTTTTTTGCACACGGACTTTGGATTACCAACTACATTACCTCGATCAGCGATATGTTCGGGAAAGCAATTACCTCGACGGTCATTGGTTTTTCAGGAACTGCCGGGGCATTATCGGCGCTGGTGCTCAATCCCATCATGGGACTGATCATCGCGAAGTATTCCTACGATCCCATGTGGGTGTATTCCGGATCGATGTACCTGGTCGCCTTTGTGGTCTTTTTGACGTTTATCCCGAAAATTAACTTATTGCCCGGGCGGATTTAACCAAACTGAAATCCCGTGTGCGGCATGCTATAAAGCAGAAATCTTAGTGCGTTAAGAATGAAAATTAAAAAAGTATGAATACAAAAGAAAGTCTAAAAAGTGATCTTCCGAGAATAGGAGTTTTTGGTGTAGGGTATGATAAGTACTGGGCGCAGTTTGAAGGGTTGTATGAAGGGTTGATGCAAAAACACCAGGCTTTCATCCGGGAGATTTCCACAAAGGAAGCAGCGGTCATCGACTTCGGCATGGTCGACAATCCTGAAAAGGCCTACATGGCCGTAAAGGAACTGGAAGCGGCCAA
>CAZOYZ010000751.1:0-2385 GCA_964584045.1 uncultured Prolixibacteraceae bacterium
TTACTCCTGCAGAGACGATCACCGGGCAGCAGAGAAGAAGCGTTTCAGGAACAGTCAAGAATAAGGCGGGAGAGCATCTTCCAGGTGTCACGATTATTATAAAAGGCACAAACGATGGAACAATTACGGATGTAAATGGTAGTTTTGCGCTGTCCAATGTTTTTTCCGATGCCATTCTCCAGTTTTCGTTTATTGGTATGAAAACCCAGGAGATCCCAATAAAGGGAAAAGCATCTGTTAATGTTGTTATGGAGGAAGCGGCTATTGGCATCGAAGAAGTTGTTGCTGTGGGATACGGAACCCAGAAAAAAGTTACCATCACGGGTTCTGTTGCTTCTGTGAATAGTGAAAAAATCTTGGCAACGAAGAATCAGAATGTCCAAAATACTTTGACTGGCAAAATTCCGGGATTACGTGTCGTACAAAAAACATCCGAACCGGGAACTTTCAGTAATTTGTTTGATATCCGTGGTTTTGGCTCTCCATTAATTGTCATCGACGGTGTTCCTCGTGAAAATTTTGTTCGTATGGACCCGAATGAGATTGAAAGCATTTCCATACTTAAAGATGCTTCAGCAGCAGTTTACGGGGTACAAGCAGCAAACGGAGTAGTCCTGGTAACAACCAAAAGAGGAAAATCAGGAAAAGCCGATATTGAATATACCGGGTTCTATGGATTTCAGTCACCCATCGGATTACCCAAGCCTGTTGGAGTAATTGACCGCTATACCTTAATGAATGAATGGTACATGCATGATGTTAACAATCCGATCACCATATACGGACCTGACGAGTTCGAACCATACCTCAATGGAACAAAGAAAGGTACGGATTGGTATGATATGGTTTTAAAACCAACTGCCGCGCAACAGCAGCATAATATAACTATAAGTGGAAGTTCAACAGATAACAAAGTTGATTATTTCGTTAATATGGGCTATTTGTATCAAAATAGCTTATATCGAAGTAATGACCTGAATTATGAAAGGTATAATATTCGTTCAAATGTCAATGCACAGATAACCAATCGGCTTAAGGCTTCCTTGAAAATAAACGGAACAATGTATAACAGAGCGGCTCCCGGGTACGGCGATGCCCGCATTTTTAGCGCTCTTTGGAGAGCCCAGCCTAATGAAAGTTATTATGCCAACGACAATCCGAATTATCTTTATCAGGTTGGATACGGCTTTCATCCGGGAGCAATGAGTGACGCCGATGTTTCCGGATACAGTAAAACAAATAATAAATTATTCCAAAGCCAGTTTGAACTACAATATGAAGTACCTTATATGAAGTACCTGTTGGCAAAAGGAATGTTTAGCTATGATGTGTCTGTTGAAGATCATACGGGTTATCAAAAGGTTTATAATTTATATACTTATGATGCTTCAACGGACGCCTATATCGGTTCAGCCAATAATACCCCGGAACGGCTAACCCGGGATTATCATGTGAATCCTTCCACACTAATGCAACTCTCTTTGAACTATAGTCATACGTTTGCAGAGAAACACAATATTGGCGCTTTGTTGGTCTATGAGGAAAGAACCCGCAGTATGGATAACTTCAGCGCCGCCCGTGAATTGGGTTTATCATTAGATTATCTTTTCGCGGGATTGGCAGAGAATCAGGAAGGAAACAGTAGCATTGGTGAAATATGGAAATATTCAAACAAAGCATTGGTAGGCCGGTTAAATTATGATTTTAAAAGCAAATATATTGCCGAGTTCAGTTTCCGGTATGATGGCTCTTCAAAATTTCCGCCAAACAAACGTTGGGGATTTTTTCCTGGAGCATCCATTGGATGGAGAGTTTCTGAAGAATCATTTTTTAAAAAATTGATACCTTCTGGAATCATCAACAATCTGAAATTACGTTCTTCTTACGGTGAAATGGGCGATGATGCGGCTTTGGCCTACCAGTTTGTTTCAGGCTATGATTATCCGTACAGGGGAAGTTCCACGAAGCTTGCAGGTGGGTATATGTTTGACGGGGAATTCATAAATGCGGTAGGATTCAGAAGCGCCCCTAATATGAACATCACCTGGTTTACAGCAACTACGATCAATGCCGGTGCCGATATCGATTTGTTTAACAGTAAACTGGGGCTAACCTTTGATGTTTTCCAACGTGACCGTGACGGACTTTTGGCAAATCGATTATTGACATTACCCGGGACTTTTGGGACCACGATGCCGCAGGAAAACTTAAATAGCGATCAGACAAAAGGGTTTGAATTATCCATAACACACCGGGGAAAAGTAAAGGATTTTATTTATAGCGCAACCGGAAATCTGTCATTCACGCGGACTAAAAACAGGTATCTCGAAAGAGGACCGTCCGGGAATTCCTACGATAATTGGAAGAAAAATTGGAGCTATCGCT
>CAZOYZ010000752.1:0-2375 GCA_964584045.1 uncultured Prolixibacteraceae bacterium
ATGATTACCAAAATTGTTGCAACAACATTAACACTTATTAGGAATTTTAGTTGCCTGGAGTCGCAGAATACCAAATCAACGAGAAAACGGGCCGGCTCAACGAATAAAATTTTAATTCACCCCGAATTGTTTTTGCTTTGTTGTCGATAAACTAAAAACGTTTGACTATGAACACAAAAACTATTCTTCCGATTTTTGTCCTGTTTCTTTTCTTATCCGGCTGTGTGGTTTTTTCGTTTTATCCGCTTTATACCGAAAAAGATCTGTTCCCAAACGTTTTACTGGTAGGCGAATGGCTGGATGATGATTCGACCGTCTGGAAGTTTGACTTTCATTATAAAGGGAAAAGATTACCGGAAAACCGGGACAGTACTTCCTTCAGTCTCCAATTTAAAGAAAAAGGATCTCCGGACTTTGGACACAGCAAAATGACCATTCACATTGTGAAACTGGATAAAGACTATTTTCTTGACTTTTATGTTACGGATTATTTGGATCAGGATAAAATAACGATTCCTGATCTTCACCTTGTACCGGTACACAGCTTTGCCAAACTGGATATCCGGGAAGACCAGGCAATCATCACCTGGTTCGATCCCGAATGGCTTAAGACACTTATTGAACAAAACCGGATCCGTATTCATCATGAAAACAATGGAGACTACATTTTATTAACTGCCCGGCCGGCAGAATTGCAAAAGTTTGTCATAAAATATGTAAATTCGGAAGAAGCATTTAAGAATGGTTTGAATGCTGAACTTCACCGGATCGGCAAATGAAAAAGCCATTAAAAGACATATTAACCCGTCAGGCAGCCGCGCACTGGGTGCAGCACCTGGCTTTCTGGAGTCTGTCGTTCCTGGTATTAGTCAACGTGTTAAAGGTTTCGTCCGAAGTCCGGCAAATTGATCTGGTCTATACCCTGATCTTCCACGTTCCCATTCTGCTGGTGGTTTATTTCAATCATTCCATTTTATTTCCGCGTCTGTTGGCAAAGAACAGGTTTATGGTTTACTTGCTGGCCGTGTTACTGACCATGGTTATTGGGGCTGAATTTTATCTGCTGCTGTTCGAGCGCTGGATCGATTATTTATTTCCGGGTTACTATTTCATCGCCTATTATACTTTTTGGGACATCTCCCTTTTTTTTGCAGTTTACCTGGTGCTGACTACACTGGTCAAGCTTGCCCGCGGATGGTTCAGAGTGAACCAACTGGAACAGGAAAAGACCTCGAACGAACTCAAAGCCTTACGATCACAGTTAAATCCTCATTTTCTGTTTAACAGTCTGAACAACCTGTACAGCCTGGCGAGAAAAAAATCGGATCTCGCTCCGGAACTGATTATTAAATTATCGGATGTACTTCGTTATGTCATTTACGACGCTGATACCAATCTGATCTCCCTGCAAAAGGAGCTCGATTTCATGAACAAGTATATTGAAATCCAGAAGCTCCGGCTGGAAGCTGATTTCCGGCTCCAGACCACTGTTCAGGGAGAATGCGGGCAACTGCAAATTGCTCCTTTGCTCTTTATTCCCTTTGTTGAAAACGCCTTTAAGTACGGCATCCTGCCCTATGAAAGGCCAAACGAGATCCTTATCCGCTGGAAGCTTGATCAGGCAGAGGTTGACTTTTTCATCCGGAACCGCAATGAACCCGCCTGCGGGATGGATGGGGAGAAAGCTCACGGCGCCGGAATTGTCAATGTCCGGAAAAGGCTGGAACTGCTTTATCCCGGGAAACATGACCTGGATATTCAGTCAACCGAAGGATGGTTTACAGTACACATGAAGATCGATCTGAGATGAAAAAATACACCTGCATACTGGTTGATGATGAACCGCTGGCACGCGAACTGATTGCCGGCTTTATCGCCGAATGTCCTGAACTGGAATTACTGGCTCAATTGTCAAATGCGGTCGAAGCACGGAACTTTTTGCAGCAGCATCTTATTGATCTGATGTTTTTAGATATCAACATGCCCGGCTTATCGGGGATCAGACTGGTAAAGAGCCTGGCTCAGGCGCCTGCCGTGATCTTCATTACAGCCTACGCCGAATATGCTGTCGAAGGTTTTGAATTGGAAGCAGTCGATTACCTGCTGAAACCCGTATCGCAGGAGCGATTCCTGAAAGCAATCGGAAGGTTTCTTGATAAATTTTCACAACAGGTTTCGCAGCCCGGCTATATTCTTGTCAAAGCTGACAAAAAAATATACCGGATCGACCTGGATGATTTGCTTTATGCTGAGGCCCTCGGCGATTATATCCGGGTGGTCACAAAAGAAAAAATCCTGACGGTTTATGAGAGGCTGTCCGCCTTTGCCAAACGGCTTCCTTCGGATCGTTTCTGTCGTATCCATAAATCCCATTT
>CAZOYZ010000753.1:0-2374 GCA_964584045.1 uncultured Prolixibacteraceae bacterium
ACCTGCTGCTGTGGGGAGAAAACAGCAACTATGGCCGCGCCTTGCGGCAGGCGTCGGCATTCACGGAAAATGCCGGGAAAATTATGGAGCAAAACAGCACGGTCATGCTTTCATATCTGGAAAGAATCAACTATCTGGACGAGCGGTTAGAGCCGCTCAATGAGCAGTTGGTTGCCTGCAACGGCAACGAAAGCTGTGTGAAAATGGTTTCGAAGAAAATGGAACCCCTTCTTGCCGAAAAAGAGCAGGTCAATTATAAACTATGCAAGTTGGGAAAGCAACAGATGGATATTTCGCTGTCGGGTGGCTACAAGTCGCTGTCGGCTATACAGGCGCAATTCAAAGAGACGGTTCCCGACTACTACGCATTCACCGGTCCGGTGCTCAAAAAGATCTATGCTCCGGCCCTAAACGAATTGTATAACCTGCACCGGGAAGCAAAGGTTCTCACCGCTCAGATGGCACTAGCTTCCGCTGCGCTGGGACTGGCCGAAAACGCAGAAAAGTATAATGAGTTGGAATGTATTGAACCGGAACCTCCTGCTCCGCCCGATGCCGAGATTGACGAAGCCGGTGCTGCTAAAAAGAAACCGGAGCCATGCCCCCTGGGAGATGGTATCCGGGCAGGCGTTGGCGCATTTTCGTTCGAACTGACCTGTACCTTCGTAAAGGTTTCGGGAGGCGAAGGTATCCTGGCATCTGTGAAGCGTGACTTTGTAAAACACGAAACCACCTTGTGGGCAGGCGTCGGCGCTAAAGCCGAATACGGCCGCGGAAATCTGACTGCCGAAGCGACCATCGGCGCTGAAATTACCATCGGACAAAACGTGGTAAAAGATGTTGGCTTTACCAGCAGTGTCAAAGCAGGCATCGGCGGACTGATGGAAACAGAGATCAGCGGGCGAATCGCGCTGGACAGCGGCGCAACGATCGACATGAATACTGAATTTATGCCATAGCGAAAAAACCTTCAAACGTGCATGCGTATCCCGGCTTCCCGTCGCCCGTACTTTTTATCCTTTACTTTTTTAAATCCCGATAATTATGATTTAATTTGTTATAGGTATACGGGTTTAGCATCTATACAGAACAATCATGGAATTGGGGTTAGGCATTTTTCCTGTCCTTCTTTTTTTGGGATTCCTGTTCCTGATGGACAGTTTTAAGCTTGTGATAAGCAAGTACCTTCTCGGAGCGATCCTGTGGGGCATCTTCAGCGCTGTTCTGGCTTATTACGGGAATACATTCGTCCTGGACCACATGAAAATCAGGCTTGACACATTTTCACGATACCTGGCCCCGGGCATCGAAGAAATGATTAAGTCCGTGTTCATTTTCCTGCTTATCGACAAAAAAAGAGTGGGATTTTTGACCGACGCCGCTATTTACGGGTTCGCCGTCGGAGCAGGATTTGCGTTATCCGAAAATATCTTTTACTTACAAAATAATCCTGATCCCAACATTTTTCTGTGGATCATCAGGGGCTTCGGAACAGCTTTTATGCATGGCGGATGCGCATCTTTGTCGGCCGTTATTTTAATTAACAGTAAAAACCGTGACAAATTCAATCCGGGCAATATTGGGTTGGCGCTCCTGGTCGCGTATTTCATCCATTCCGCCTTTAACCATTTTTATATTGACCCCGTTACCCAAACGCTCGGTATTGTTATGCTGCTTCCGGTTATTTTCATACTGATCTTCAAGTACAATGAAAAGCAGCTCCAGGATTGGCTGGAGATCGAATTCAGCAGCGAGATCGGATTACTGAATATGATCAGCAAAGGACAATTCCTGACCACCCGCCCGGGAAAATATCTGGCTTCATTAAAAAACAGATTTCCTCCCGAAACGATCCTGGATATGTATTGTTTCGTCCGGATTTATCTCGAATTGTCTGTTAAAGCGAAAAGAAACGTGATGTTAAAAGAAAATGGGATCCCAATCATCATTGAGGAAGATCTGGAAGGTAAGCTGAAAGAACTTGCTCAAGTGCGAAAACAAATCGGCAAAGTAGGAGAACTGACGCTTTCTCCGTTAATCCGGATGAATTACCGCGACCTCTGGAAACTTAATTCTTTGAAATAAAAAGTTCGGCACGAAACGCAGTAATTTACCCGGCCGTATAAATTAAGATCCTGCAGGTGACCAACTTTTTTACCGGCATGAATAATTCATTCAACAACAGATGACGTAGCAGATAAAATGAAAGATGAAAAAACAATTATCGAAGAGATCCTGGCAGGTCAGACTGATCAATACAGGCTACTGGTTGAAAAATATCAGAATCCTGTTTTCAGGGTTATCTTTAAAATTGTGGGTAACGATGACGATGCCAGGGACCTTACGCAAGATGTTTTCGTGAAAATATACGAAT
>CAZOYZ010000754.1:0-2357 GCA_964584045.1 uncultured Prolixibacteraceae bacterium
ACGGGTATTCCCAGCAGGATCAGGGTCAGTCCGATGGTTGCCTCGCGGGGCCGCGCAATAATCGTATTAAAAAGCAGACCAATGCAAAAGAGGACAAAGATAGCCGGTACAAAAGGATAACCCCAGACTTTATAAGGCCGGTTTGCGTGGGGCATCCGATACCTTAAAATAAACACCCCCAGAGTGGTGGAGCCGTAGAAAATAAATACCGCAAAAATAATCATGTCGGTCAATTGATCGAATGTGCCTGACAACACCAGAACCGACGCCCAGATTCCCTGCCCTAACAGCGAATTGGAAGGAACATTGGCTTTGTTGATCCTGGCAATGCCTTTAAAGAAAAGACCTTCACGCGCCATGGCATAATAAGGACGGGCGCCTGTAAGAATACTGGCATTCGTGCAGCCCAGCGTGGTGATCAGGATCAGCAGTGAAATAAACAAAGCGCCACCGCTGCCCCAAAATGCCCGGACAGCTTCAATGGCAGCAATCTGATTAACAGATTCATGAATCTGTATCAATTGAGGGATCGACAAAAGAGAGAGATAAGTGATGTTTACCAGTAAATAGATGCCGATCACCATTAAAACGCCTATTACAAGTCCCTTTGGAATGTTCCTCTTCGGTTCTTTAATCTCTCCGCCGATAAAGCCTACTGAAACCCACCCCTGATAAGCCCAGAAAGCAGCCAGCAGGGCCGTATAAAAAGATGAAAATGTTACGGCATTATGCGTAAAACCCCCAGGCACAATGCTTGCGGCAGGCCGGGCGGCACTGCTGCTCAATCCGAATACAACGATCAGAAGAAGTCCGGTACAAACGAGTAGCAGGATAATTTTGCTCGTTCCGGCACCACTTTTCAGCCCGGAAATATTGAGGAAGGTCAGCAATAAGATCAGCGCGATCGCGATAAGCTTGATCCCTGAATCCTGAAAGGGAAAAAAAATACCTCCCACCGTGAATTTCTCAAGGGATGGGAACAACTCCGGAATAGAAATCATACTGTTCAGGGACTGGGCAAAAATATAAGCTAACGATGAGATCGTTGCCGTCTGGATCACGGTGAACAAAGACCAGCCGTACAGGAACGCAAAGAAACGGTTGTAGATCTTTTTTAAATAGATAAATTCGCCGCCGGTATCAGCCAATAAACCGGCAATTTCCGCATTACTTAATGCTCCGAAGAGGGTGATGATCCCTCCGGCGATCCAGGCCAAAAGAATCCACGCCGGAGAATAAAGCTCTGCCGCCATTGGCGCAATTTTTTTATATACTCCCGAGCCGATGATATTGGCAATCACAAAAATGATAACATAACCCGGGCCCAGGGTCCTCGTCAAATTTCGCCGGCTGTCCATACGCTTGAAAATCAATGTGGCTGCGAAATTAAAAAATATATCAAAATGAAGATGAATAAATCCATCAGTTCCGACGCAAATCGAAATTTTTGGTGCGATTTTTGATTCGGTTCAAATGGATTTAAATCTGAAGTCAGTGCTAACCACATGTGTGAAAACATTTTTAAGATGCTGTTTGTTTGACAGTCAAACGGCGGATGGGTTCCCGGGCAGAAATTCAGGTTAAAAGAATAATTTGTGTCCGCTTTGTTGCTTTTGAAGATTATTTTTTATCTTTAAACCCTCTAAAAAGAGGAAGATGTTTTGTAACATGATAAATAGCTAAAACCGAATTATGGAATTGAAGAAATCACCGAAAGCTGATCTTGAGAACAAAAGAAATATGTTTGTTCAGGTTGGGTTGGCGATCTCTCTTGGCCTTTGTTTACTGGCATTTGAATGGACCACCAAGGCTGAGCGGGCAGCTTCATTGGGGACCGTTGCGCAACAGGAGGTAGAAGATGAGATTATTCCGATTACCCGGCAGGAAGAAGTGAAACCGCCGCCGCCACCGCCGCCGCCAAAAGTGGTAGAGGTGTTGAATATCGTTGATGACAAGACAGATATTGACGAGGAACTGGACATTCAGGATACGGAGGCGGATGATAAAACAGTAGTCGAAGTGGCTCCGATTATCAGGCAGGAAGAAGAAGAAGCTGAAGAAAGCCAGGTGTTTTTCATTGTGGAAGATATGCCTGAATTCCCCGGTGGAGAATTGGCGTTGCGTAAGTTTATTGCCAATGCAATCAAATATCCTGTGATCGCTCAGGAAAACGGTATTCAGGGGAAAGTTTATGTGAATTTTGTGGTCGATAAAGACGGAAGTGTGACCGCCGCGAAAGTAGCCCGTGGCGTAGACCCTTCTTTGGATAAAGAGGCCTTGCGCGTAGTGAACAGCTTGCCGAAATGGAAACCGGGAATGCAACGTGGGAAGCCTGTGAAGGTATCCTATACGGTACC
>CAZOYZ010000755.1:0-2351 GCA_964584045.1 uncultured Prolixibacteraceae bacterium
CGATGGTACACGGAGTGAAGCAGGATACCCTGATGTTGCGGATCGACGCTCAGATAAGGTTCATCCAGGAGCGTGTTCATCACCGTCAGTCCGGCCTGGCGGTATTTTTGGGCTTCATCCGGCGATCCTTTTTGATCCAGGTAGCTGCCCAGGCGAAGCAACCCTTGTGCGCCAATAGCTGCAGCCGAGCTGTCGACCGGCTCGTGCTCATTGTACGGATCGGCGTTTTGTTCCAGGTAATTGCCCAGGCGATGAAGGTTGGGAGCGCCGGTGTCCCAGTATGGGATACCGTCAACCGGCGTATTGGCGATGTAAAAGTCGCAGGTGGCCCTTGCTGCCTTCAGCATACAGGATTCCCATGCCTCTTTTCCGCCGGCGCTTTGCAGTTCCTCGTCAGTGAGGCGATCCAATAACTCCAGCTCTTCCGGGAAACCCAACATGGCCCAGGCCAGTCCCCTCGTCCAGGTAGAAAAGCCGGTATATCCCTGCTGGGAATTCGGGCAGCGGAAGTTCCCGTCATTGCAGTTAAACACCGATTCGTGGGCCGTCCTTCCCCAGGTGTCATAGCTGTCGCGTCCTTCCCCGTAATAAACGGAATAACGGGCAGTCGACCCGATGTGCTGCAGCGCCCTTTTCAGGAGGCTGATCTCCCGGTCATTCTCGGCTCGGAATACATGACCGAGCAGATAACTTACCATCAGGATACGGCATGAGCGGATGGTATCGACAAAGAGGGAGTGCGGACCATTAAAGGAATAGATAAATCCGCCGTCACGAATATTTGTCCAGCGGCCGGCCTGTACTGCTCCGGAAATTTTCAGGGCCAGTTCGTAAAAGTTCTTTTCCCATTCGTTAAAAGGCATTTTTCCCTCGTTCATCAGGCGCAGCAGATTTCCATACGTACTCAGGTTGTTGAACCCGTGATCGTGCACACCCGTATGACTGACATGCGGCGCCATTTTTTGGACCGTGTCGCTCTTACTCGTGTTCAGGAACGAGACTTCCCCGGTGGCATCGTATTGCAGAATGGCCGAACCGAACTGAAATCCCTGGGTCCACTCCGTCCAGCCCCTGGTCGTGTATTTCCCGTTTACCGTAAATACCGGCGACCCTTGGGTAGGATCGTAATCCTGGTCGATCTTTTTGATTTTGTCACCCGACAAGTTCCAGAACCTTTCCAGTTTTTTGGCGAGATCCTCCGGTTTCAGTTGAAAATCAATTTTCATATCGAGGTTTCATTTATTTGCAGTTGTTCACGATGTCCGTCGTTCTTTCATCTCCGTCTCCCTGCTCTTGCGTTCGCTTCACCGGGACACGCACTGATACAAAGATAAGAAACAGGCCTTGAGTCTGGTTAGGATAAACCGGGCTATTTCTGGTACATTTTTAGCAGCTATCTTTTTTTTCAAAGTCCGGGGCTTTGGTCCCTTTAATCATCGTGACCATAGAATTGGCGCATCCGGTTACGGAATTCGGAAGGTGTAGATCCCGTTTTTTTATGAAAGATGCGCGCAAAGTAGGAAGGATCGTCATAACCCAGTTTGTAGGCTACTTCTTTATTGTTCAGCCCGGAATACAACAACAGCCTTTTTGCTTCCAGAATGAGCCGTTCAATGATCAGCTCGCCGGCGGTTTTTCCGGTCAGGCTTTTGACAGCCCGGTTTAGTACAACGGGCGATTCATTCAATAATTCAGCGTATTCGGTCACCTGGTGAATCCCTGAGAAATGATTTTCTACCAGTTGATTAAAGGAATAAACCAGATTCCGGGAAGAATACCCGGATGGGTTGCCTTCCTTTAGCAAAGCCATGAACCTGTTTCGAAGGCGTAAAAAAAAGATATTCAGAAAAGAGATGATGATCTCTTCTGTTTCGGGTGAGAACTGTTCAAATTCTTTCTCGATCGACCTGATCAGGATTGAAAAGTCAGCAAATTCGTCCTGGGTCATATTCAGGATGGGGCCCTCTTTGAGACGGGATACCAGCGGATAGCCGGGAATAATCTCCAGTCCTTTAAACCGGAGGTGATAAAATTCCTTTGAAAAGACGAAAAGATAACCGGTGTACGATTTTCCCCTTCTGATCCGGTGCACCTGTCCCGGATGCAGCAGATGAATGCATGGCGGGACGATCGTGTAGGTGTGAAAATCAATCTCATGTTTACCTGTTCCCCCGGTGAAAATGCAAAGCTCGAAATAGTTATGTTTGTGAGGCAAGGGGGTGCTGTGCGGGTAGTCCTCCCGCTGTATTTTTTCCCCCTTCACACGGTATATTTTCAGGGCGAGTTTTTCTTTTTCGGGGAAAGGCAACTCATAGATCGGAATCTCTTCGAGCATCGGTTATTCTTTTTAC
>CAZOYZ010000756.1:0-2343 GCA_964584045.1 uncultured Prolixibacteraceae bacterium
CTAAAGTAGTCGCAACAGGATATGCCGATCTGGGATTCGATGTGGATATGGGACCTTTGTTCCAGACCCCGGAGGAAGCAGCGAAACAGGCCGTGGAAAACGACGTCCACGTGCTGGGCGTTTCATCGCTGGCCGCAGGGCATAAAACGCTGATCCCCGCGGTGATCAGCGAGCTGAAGAAGCTGGGGCGGGAGGATATCATGGTCATTGCCGGCGGCGTGATCCCTCCGCAGGATTATCAGTATCTTTACGATGCCGGCGTAGTCGCCATATTTGGCCCCGGAAGCAGTGTAGCCGCTGCCGGAAAGAAGATCCTCGAGATCCTGATCGCTGCCCACGAAGGATAAAGGATTCGCTGCAAGATAAGAAATGGAGGCCGGATACCGGAAAAACCAATAAACGTCCGAAGGACGTAAACGTGGATCTGTTCAGGTTTCCGGTCTCCTGTTTCCGGTTCCTCTTAGCTCCATGCCTTGTTCTTTTTCAGTCCGGCATTTGCGTATTAATTTTCCTGATCATTGTTGGATTGTAATATTTTGCTAATTTTGAAGCTACCGAACCGGTAATGTCAAACTATAAACTTATCTGCATGTTGAAAAAGACGGGAAAGTTCCTGCGAAAGAGAGTTCTGCTTATCCTTTTTTGTGGATTTACCCTGGGGATCCTGATCATGATCGGGGGGAATAAGGCTGTTGAGGAGACTTCGACGGATGAATCCTGCGAGGTGTGTCACGTTCATCCGCATTCAACCGAATCATGGAAGTTATCATCGCATTACGATAACAAAAGCGGTATCCGGGTCCATTGCGTGGAATGTCATTTACCTCCCGAAGGACATGGCTATCTGAAAGAAAAGACAAGACTTGCCATACACGATATCTACGGATATTTATTTAAAGATTCGACCGAATTTAACTGGGAAGCCAAATCCACTGTCGAAGAAGCCCGCCGTTTTGTCTTTAATGAATCGTGTATAAAGTGTCATGCCAACCTGTTTCCCCGCACGCTGAGCAAGGAAGGGATGGATGCTCACCTTTATTATTCTCAGAACGAAAAAGAAAAAGACCTGCGCTGCATCAATTGTCATTTGAATGTGGGGCATTATGATCCTAACGCACTTCATGCCAGCAATACGGAATTCGGAAAGCTGACTGCAGCTAATCTGGAGACATATACCGAACCTGCCAGGGTAGAAACCTTCAAAAATTTTACCGAATATATTCCCAATTCGACGGTTTCGTTCAACATGATCGCCATCTCCGGCGGGACATTTAAAATGGGAAGTCCTGAAAACGAGGCGATGCGAAAACCGGATGAAGGGCCGGTAAAGACTGTGGAAGTAAGTCCTTTCTATATGTCGGAGGTTGAAGTGTCGTGGGATGAGTTCCTGGCATTTTATTCCCAGGCGGGAGGCGAGGGGCGGAGTTCCGACACTGAGGGAGCCAGAACACAGGCTGATGTTGATGCCATCACCGGTCCCACACCACCGTACGGACAACCCGACCAGAATTGGGGACTGGGCAAGCGGCCGGCCATCACGATGCGTTATCAGGCGGCCGAAACGTATTGCCGGTGGTTGTCGCAGGTTACCGGGAAAACGTACCGGTTACCCACGGAGGCAGAATGGGAATTTGCCTGCCGGGGCGGGGCGGAAACCCCTTATTTCTTTGAAGGTGATGCAAGAGACTACGACCGGAAGGGTATCTGGAACAAGCTTTTTGGCGCAGATACTGAGCTCATTTCCCGTTATGTGATCTATGAAGGGAACAGCCAGGGTAAGACCCAGCTTCCGGATGCTGTTGAAGCGAATCCATTCGGTTTGAAGAACATGTCGGGCAATGTGGCTGAATTTTGTTCCGACTGGTATTCCCCTGATGCCTATGCGCAGCTTCAGGATGGTGTAAAAGATCCCCGGGGCCCTGTGTCGGGTACGGAACGCGTGATCCGGGGAGGATCGTTTAAGAGCAGGGCCTCTGAGGTGCGCAGCGCTTCCCGCGATCAGACACACGATGAAGCCTGGATGAAAACCGATCCGCAAATGCCTAAAAGCATCTGGTGGTACTCCGACTGCAACATGGTTGGATTCAGGGTGGTTTGTGAATATGATGCGCGCACCGGAGGAAGTAATTGACATGAAGGTCTTAAGATAACAATGTGGGAACCGGACACGGGAAACCGAAAAAACTAAAATAAAAAAGGAATACAAAACTGAAAACTCTAAACTGAAAACTGATATGAGCGAATCAAATTTTTCAAGAAGAAGATTTCTGACCAACGTGGCCGCTGCTGGTGCAGTCGGAGCCCTTGGAGTCAAAGTGTTATCATCCTGCGCTGAAAAGAAGC
>CAZOYZ010000757.1:0-2342 GCA_964584045.1 uncultured Prolixibacteraceae bacterium
TACAGAAAATGAAACATCATCTCGCATTAATTCTTTGGATCTTTTTGGTAGCGGCCATTCCCGAAAATTTATCCGCCCGGACAGGTGCCCCGGACGGCAACCTGAAAGGAAACGAAACGAAAATTGAAGAATGGAAAGACGCCCGTTTCGGGATGTTTATTCACTGGGGACCGGTAAGCTTAAAAGGTACAGAGATTGGCTGGTCAAGGGGGCGCGAAATCCCGGTCGGGGAGTACGATCAACTGTATAAACAGTTTAATCCGGTAAATTTTGATGCCGGTGAATGGGTCAGCGTGGCGAAAGCTGCCGGAATGAAGTACATAATCCTGACCACGAAGCACCATGATGGGTTTTGCCTGTGGAATACCCGGCAAACGGAATTCCATATCATGAATTCTCCCTTTGGTCGTGATGTGGTGAAAGAATTGTCTGAGGCCTGCAGGAAACAGGGCATCGCTTTTGGTACCTATTATTCTACCTGTGACTGGCATCATCCTGATTTCCCGTTAACCAGTCCGGGAGGAAGAGTGGAGCGTGAGAAAAGTGATCTGGAAGCGTATACGACCTATCTGAAAAGACAGGTGGCAGAACTCCTGGTCAATTACGGCCCGCTGTTTGTTCTCTGGTTTGATGTTCCCCAGCGTTTTGATGCCGCGAGAGGGCAGGGCGTGATCGATTTTGTAAGAGCTCTTCAACCCGATGTTATTGTGAATAACCGGACCGGTGCCAAAGGAGATTTTGACACGCCGGAACAGCGCATCGGCGGTTTTCAGAATACCCGTCCCTGGGAGACCTGTATGACGATCGGCCGCCAGTGGGCGTGGAAGCCTGATGAGGAGGCGAAGTCGTTGGAACAATGTCTGCACAGTCTGATCCGGACGGCGGGGGGCGACGGGAACCTCTTGTTCAATGTAGGTCCGGCGCCCGACGGGCGTATCGAACCGCTTCAGGTTGAACGGCTCAAAGAGATGGGGCAATGGCTTCAAAAATACGGTCATACCATTTACGGCACGAGGGGAGGCCCGTTCAAGCCGACCGACTGGGGTGTAAGCACCCGGAAAGGCCATAAAATTTTCCTGCACATCCTGAAATGGCATGGAAGTTCACCGAAAATTGTCATCCCTGATCCCGGAGTGGAAGTTAAAAGCTGCCGCCTGGTAACCGGAGGGGATTTGAAGATGGCCAAACAGGATGGGGGCGTGGTGATCGAGTTTGCAAAAGAGGTTTTACAGCCGGTGAATACGATTGTAGAGATTGAACTGGACGGAGATGTGATGGGTATTCAGCCCCTGGAGATCAGTTCTGAATCGCTTTCCTATAACAGGAAAGTCACCGCTTCAAGCGAACCGAACTCTCATTGGAACGGGATCACTTCAATCAATAACGGCGATTGGGTCGGACATGCCTGGTCACCGGCCGGGGACGATCAGGAGCCCTGGGCAGAGATCGATCTCGGAAAACCTGAAAAAATATCCAAAGCGGTCATTTATGAAAGCGGACGGTCTGTGAAGGCATTTGAAATTCAAGTTTTATCAGGAAAGACATGGAAAACAATCAGCAAGGGTACCACGATCGGAACCAAAGCAGAAATGAAGTGGCCGAAAACGACTGCTCAGAAAATAAGGCTTGTATTGAAAGAGTATACGAAGATTCCTGCTATTTATGAATTCATCTTGCTGTAAAAACGAAATTTTATCCGTAATATTGATCAAATAAACTGACCAATAAAAACAGAAATGAAACGGTTCGGACAAATCATCGGGGTCGACCCGAAGAATTTTGAGCAGTACAAGGCTTATCATGCTGCGGTATGGCCCGAGGTCTTGCAGATGATCAAGGCTTGTCACATCAGCAACTATTCCATCTTTCACAAGGATGGTTTGCTTTTTGCCTATATGGAATATACGGGGGATGATTTTGATGCTGACATGGCTAAAATGGCAGCCGATCCGAAGACTCAGGAATGGTGGGACGTCATGATGCCCATGCAGCGGCCTGTTGCCAGCCGCATGGAAGGAGAATGGTGGGCCAACATGGAAGAGGTTTTCCATCTGGATTAACCACCCGAGGATTCCCGGATCACCAGTTTGGTTTTGAGGACGACGGTCCGGGGTTCCCCGTTTTTTTCAATGCTTTCAAAGAATAATTCGGCGGCTTTTTTCCCCATTTTCAACGTGGGATGAGTGACAGAGGTCAGTTGGGGCTCCACAACGGTCGAGTGAAACTCATCCGTAAAGCCCACCAGCCCGATGTCTTTTGGAATACGAAGCCCGTGAAGTTTTATTTCTTTCATCGCAGCAAATGCGACCGTATCATTGATCCCAAAGACCGCATCAGGAGGG
>CAZOYZ010000758.1:0-2330 GCA_964584045.1 uncultured Prolixibacteraceae bacterium
GTCATCCGGAATACAAATGGATCAGCATCAGCCATTCGGACAGACTGGCCGGAATGCTTCTGCACAGGAAGCATCCTGTAGGAGTCGACATTGAAAACTCCGGACGGAATTTTACCCGGGTCGGGCATAAATACCTGTCGCCGGAAGAAAGAATGCTGGCCGGTTCGATCCCTAACGGATACGGTTTATTCTGGTGTATCAAAGAAGCAGTGTATAAAGCCGCGCAAATCCCCGGCATTCATTTTGCAGAACAGATCCGCATTGAGCTCAATGATGAGAACAGGCTTACACCCGGCTTAATTACAACAACCAAACAATCGTTCGAGCTTCATTACTTTGAAATGGACGAACAGGTGATCGTATACGTGATTGCGAACCGGAATGAAAACCAGGTTTAAAACATTCACTGCCCTTGCTTGTTTATTTCAGATAATATCAAAATCATGAACCATACCCAATCCCACGTACTGGTTATCTTTGGAGCCTCGGGCGACCTTACTTCCCGAAAATTAATTCCCGCCCTGTTTGACCTTTACACGCAAAACCTGCTTCCCGACCGGTTTGCAGTGCTCGGCGTCAGCCGGACCGAATTGTCGGATGAAAATTTTCGCATCAAATCAGAACGATTTCTTCCGTCGGACGAAAAAAACAAGGTACTCATCCGGGAGTTTTCAAAAAAATTATTCTATCAGTCGTTACCTACCGACGACGGTTATGAATATCCCATATTAAAAGACCGGCTTATGACCCTGGCGAAGCAAAATCAGATTGCCGAAAATTTTATTTTTTACCTGTCCACACCTCCCCATCTCTACGGAATTATACCGGCGAACCTGGCAAGCGTGGAACTTAACAGGTCTGATGACGGCTTCAGAAGGCTGATCGTTGAAAAACCCTTTGGCACTGACCTCGCCAGCGCCCGGGAACTAAACAGGAAATTACTTAACTTTTTTGAAGAAGATCAAATTTACCGCATTGACCATTATTTGGGGAAAGAATCCGTTCAGAACATGCTGGTCACCCGTTTTTCCAATGGCATTTTCGAGCCGGTATGGAACCAGAACTTTATCCATCATGTTGAAATCACGTCTGCCGAAAGCCTTGGTGTGGAAGAAAGAGGCGGATATTATGACCATTCGGGCGCCATGCGTGATATGGTACAAAATCACCTGCTACAGCTCGTGGGAATGGTTGCCATGGAACCACCTGTTGTCATCGAAGCCGATGCGATCCGGAACGAAACACTGAAGGTATTGCAGTCACTTCGCCCGATCAAAGAGGAAGATGTGGTTAAAAATGTCATACGTGGACAATATATTGAGTCCCATATCAAAAATAAACTGGTAAAGGGTTACCGGCAGGAATCGGGCGTCGATCCCGCCAGCCGTACCGAGACCTTCTTTGCGATGAAGTTCTTTATCGACAACTGGCGGTGGAGTGGCGTGCCCTTCTACATCCGCACGGGAAAAAAGCTTCCGACCCGGGTCACGGAAGTGGTCATCCATTTTAAAACAACACCTCACCGTCTGTTTGGTTCCAACCCGGATTACCAGCAAACCAACAACCAACTGGTAATCCGTATCCAACCGGACGAAGGAATCCTGCTAAAGATCGGGATGAAAGTTCCCGGGGCAGGTTTTAATGTGCAGCCGGTGAACATGGATTTCCATTATTCCAGCCTGGCCGATACCCATCTGCCGTCTGCCTATGAGCGGCTGCTGCTGGATTGCATGCAGGGTGATGCGACCCTTTATTCCCGTGGTGATGCCGTAGAAAAAGCATGGGCCTATGTCCAGCCTGTCCTCAATGCCTGGAAAAATAACCCCGACATCCCTGTATACGGGTATCCCTCGGGGACGTGGGGACCGAACGTGGCCGATGCACTTGTGGAAGACGGAGCATGGCGATATCCCTGCAAGAACCTTTCGGACGACGGAACGTACTGCGAACTTTAACAAGTCGTAAGTAGTAAGACACAAGACGCAAGACCGGAGGCAAGAGACACAAGACCGAAACGGGAGATCGGAAACCGGAAACGGAAGACCGGAAGCCAGAAAACCGGGTAAAACAGCAAAATGGCAAATGGTAAATGGTAAATGATTAAATGTCTTTCCATGAGTAAACTAAGGATCTATGAAGCCCCTGAACAGGTGGCTGCAGCATTTGCACAACAACTGTTTCAGCTTGTAAGTGATTCTTCTGCCGGGGAGTTTCACTGGGTGCTTTCAGGCGGATCGACACCCAAAATGCTGTTCGAGCTGCTGGCCCGTGATTACACCACCCTGATGCAATGGAGTAAAATCCATTTCTGGTGGGGCGACGAACGCTGC
>CAZOYZ010000759.1:0-2329 GCA_964584045.1 uncultured Prolixibacteraceae bacterium
GCTTCTTTTCAGCGCAGGATGATAACACTTTGACTCCAAGGGCTCCGACTGCACCTGCAGCGGCCACGTTGGTCAGAAATCTTCTTCTTGAAAAATTTGATTCGCTCATGGCTGGTTTGATTTAGTTATTTATATGCTTCTTGCGGTTGGCCGCTGGCACTGGCTCCTTTAACCCAGATAACCATGCAGCCATATACCCGTTTTACAATTACAGTTTTACAATTTGGCAGTTTTCATTTCTTTCCCGTTGTCTCGTTGTATTCACAAACCACCCTGAATCCGACCATGTTGCAATCGGAGTACCACCAGATACTTTTAGGCATTTGCGGATCGGTTTTCATCCAGGCTTCATCATGGGTCTGATCGCGGGAGGCGCTGCGTACCTCGGAGGCCCTGCTTTTAAACGACCCTCCCCGGATCACGCGTTCCGTACCCGACACCGGCCCCCGGGGATTTTTTACACCATCCTGAAGCTGCGCATAGGCATCAGGGGCATACCAGTCGGAACAAAATTCAGCCACATTACCCGACATATTTTTCAAACCGAAAGGATTCGCTTCAACGGCATCCGGAAGCTGGGTCTTGCCCTGGCTGTTCCCTTCATAGATCACATAACGGGAGATGAGCTCGGTATCTGCGCCAAAAAGCTTTTCCCAAATGCCCTTCCGGTCATAATCTCTTGCATCACCTTCAAAGAAATAAGGGATTTCCGCCCCACCCCGGCAGGCAAATTCCCATTCTGCCTCCGTGGGTAACCGGTACGTTTTCCCCGTAACCTGCGACAACCACCGGCAATACGTTTCGGCCGCCTGATAACGCATCGTGATGGCCGGCCGCTTGCCCAGTCCCCAATTCTGGTCGGGTTGTCCGTACGGTGGTGTGGGACCGGTGATGGCATCAACATCAGCCTGTGTTCTGGCTCCCTCAGTGTCGGAACTCCGCCCCTCGCCTCCCGCCTGGGAATAAAATGCCAGGAACTCATCCCACGACACTTCAACCTCCGACATATAGAAAGGACTTACTTCCACAGTCTTTACCGGCCCTTCATCCGGTTTTCGCATCGCCTCGTTTTCAGGACTTCCCATTTTAAATGTCCCGCCGGAGATGGCGATCATGTTGAACGAAACCGTCGAATTGGGAATATATTCGGTAAAATTTTTGAAGGTTTCTACCCTGGCAGGTTCGGTATATGTCTCCAGATTAGCTGCAGTCAGCTTTCCGAATTCCGTATTGCTGGCATGAAGTGCGTTAGGATCATAATGCCCCACATTCAAATGACAATTGATGCAGCGCAGGTCTTTTTCTTTTTCGTTCTGAGAATAATAAAGGTGAGCATCCATCCCTTCCTTGCTCAGCGTGCGGGGAAACAGGTTGGCATGACACTTTATACACGATTCATTAAAGACAAAACGGCGGGCTTCTTCGACAGTGGATTTGGCTTCCCAGTTAAATTCGGTCGAATCTTTAAATAAATATCCGTAGATATCGTGTATGGCAAGTCTTGTCTTTTCTTTCAGATAGCCATGTCCTTCGGGAGGTAAATGACATTCCACGCAATGGACCCGGATACCGCTTTTGTTATCGTAATGCGATGATAACTTCCATGATTCGGTTGAATGCGGATGAACGTGACACACCTCGCAGGATTCATCCGTCGAAGTCTCCTCAACAGCCTTATTCCCCCCGATCATGATCAGGATCCCCAGGGTAAATCCACAAAAAAGGATAAGCAGAACTCTCTTTCGCAGGAACTTTCCCGTCTTTTTCAACATGCAGATAAGTTTATAGTTTGACATTACCGGTTCGGTAGCTTCAAAATTAGCAAAATATTACAATCCAACAATGGACAGGAAAATTAATACGCAGACACAAGACTAAAGAAGTCGTAAGTAACGAGTAGCGAGTCGTGAGTAAGAATAAATATTCCAACTCGCTACTCGCTACTCATAACTTCTTCAGTCCTGATGCTTGTGGCTGATCATTTATCCTTCGTGGGCAGCGATCAGGATCTCGAGAATCTTCTTTCCGGCAGCGGCCACACTGCTCCCGGGGCCAAATATGGCGACCACGCCGGCATCGTAAAGGTACTGATAATCCTGCGGAGGGATCACGCCGCCGGCAATGACCATAATATCCTCCCGCCCCAGCTTCTTCAGTTCGCCGATCACCGCGGGTATCAGTGTTTTATGTCCTGCGGCCAGTGACGAAACGCCCAGCACGTGGACGTCGTTTTCCACGGCCTGCTTTGCAGCTTCCTCCGGGGTCTGGAACAAGGGTCCCATATCCACATCGAATCCCAGATCGGCATATCCTGTTGCGACTACTTTAG
>CAZOYZ010000760.1:0-2329 GCA_964584045.1 uncultured Prolixibacteraceae bacterium
GCGTAGACGCCTGTTACAAGTCCGTTTACCGGTCACTGAAGATTATGAAAACAGCGATTGAACAGATGGTTACTCCGCGAGTGGATGTCTTTTTCTGACTGATTCAGTTAATTTGCGGGAAAATAACTTCCGTTTTTTGTCCAGATTTTCCATTTTTCCCCCTCTCCCAAACATCAATTTGGCAGGGTCATATTATAAGTGAAAACCTATGAAGCTTAAAATCATTATTGTCATTGTCGTCGTTCAGATTTTGCATTTTTTCCCTGCGCGCGTCCTTTTCGCGGAGGTTTGGCTGCCTAAAATTTTCAGCTCCAATATGGTACTTCAGCAGGGGCAGGCGAATCCGATCTGGGGATGGGCTGATAGGGAAGAAAAAGTTGTCGTCAGCATTGCCGGAAAATCAGTAATTGCAAAGACAGGTAAAGACGGAACGTGGAAAGCATACCTTCCTGTTTTGGATTATGGCGGACCCCATACGCTGACCATCACGGGCAGAAATAAAATAGAACTAAAGAATATTTTAATCGGAGAAGTATGGGTGTGTTCGGGACAATCGAACATGGGATGGCAGCTTGGAATGTGTAATAACGGCACACAGGAGGTAGCCAATGCCTGTTACCCCCGGGTCCGGCTGTTTACCGTACCTAAGAAAATAGCTCAGTTCCCGCTCGACGACATTGAAAGCGGCGAGTGGACGGAATGTTCTCCCGAAACTGCCCGTTATTTTTCGGGAGTAGCTTATTTCTTTGGCCGGTATATTCATCAAAAGCTGAATGTACCGGTTGGACTGATCCATTCATCCCGCGGAGGGTCTTTGGCCGAAAGCTGGATGAGCGCCGAATCGCTCCGGGACGACCCTGATTTTAAAGACAAGGTAGCCGCGCTCCGGGCGGCCGACTTCGCCAGGATTATGAATGACCGTGAAGCCGGCGTGATGAACAGATTCGGAGGCATTTTACCGGCAGATTCTGCCTGCAACAGTTGCCTGACTTCATTTTCATCGGTCGATTATGATGATAGCAGTTGGGATGACATCCCGGTGGACAAACGATGGGAAGCCAGTGGTTATACCAATATTGACGGCATTGCCTGGTATCGAAAAGTTGTCTCGCTGAACGAGGAGATGACCCGGTCTGATCTGATCCTCCGGCTGGGAAAAGTGGATGAATCGGATGCAGTATGGATGAATGGGAACCTGATTGGTCTGACCCGCAATGACTCTAAAACGGAACGTGTTTACACGATCCCCAAAGAAACTTTAAGGACAGGTAAAAATGTGATCCTGGTGCGGGTAGAAGATACACGTGACAGCGGCGGTTTGCTGGGCCTTGCGGGTGGACAACGCCTTGAGAACCCCGAAAAAAGCATCAGTATCGCGCAGGAATGGAGAATCAAATTCACCCGGGCAAAGCTAAATCAAATCCAGATCAATCATTATGAATACCCGGCCATGTTATACAACGCAATGATCCATCCCATCTCCGGATTCGGCATGAAAGGAGTAATCTGGTATCAGGGTGAATCAAACGCTTCACATGCCACACAGTATCAGCGCATCTTCCCCACCTTAATTACAAGCTGGCGAAAACTCTGGGGACAGGGTGATTTTCCATTCTTGTTCGTATCTCTCGCGAATTACCGGCAGCCGGTGCAATTTCCGGGTGAAAGCGAATATGCGGAACTGCGCGAAGCACAGACAATGACGCTTAGCCTTCCGAATACCGGAATGGCTATGGCTATTGACCTCGGTGAAGCTGAAGAAGGGGTCCACCCGCCAAATAAACAGGATGTGGGATACAGACTGGCTTTGAATGCCTTGAAAATAGCCTACAACCAGGATATTGTATATGCTGCTCCATTGTTTGCTTCCATGCAAATATCCGGGAATAAAGCAGACATTATTTTTAGCCATGTGGGTGGCGGGCTGGTGGTAAAAAACCGGTATGGCTATGTCAACGGGTTTACAATAGCGGGGAGCGACCACAAGTTTCACTGGGCAAAAGCTGAGCTTGTTGATGATCATACAGTAAGGGTCTACTCACCCCATGTAATCCATCCCGTTGCCGTACGCTACGCCTGGGCAGACAATCCGGAAGACATTAACCTGTATAACCTGGAAGGCCTGCCTGCAAACCCTTTCAGAACGGATAACTGGAGCAGAAATACAAAATGAAGCAGACAGGTGCTGCTGAAATCGTGTAGCGCTGAATTTATGGTAAATCAGGAATCCAAAAATACGAAAATTAAACAACCTTAATTTGAAAAATAAAACAAATGAAACGAGCCATGAGAGCCATACCTCTCACACCAGAGCATGATTATCCTGGCG
>CAZOYZ010000761.1:0-2325 GCA_964584045.1 uncultured Prolixibacteraceae bacterium
GGACATCCAGATCAGCAGGATCAAAATTATTTTTGGTTGCCGTTAACTGGTTGTCGTATCTGGCCAAAGCCGTCATATCGATATAAAAAGAAGTGTATCCGCACCAGTTCCGGTGAACCAGGGTACCATTCACCCAAACGATACAATGGGTCGCAATACCTTCGAACTGAAGTTCGAGATGCCTTCCCTTGTCTGAGGGATCAAGCCGAAAATGACGACGGTACCAGCCAATGCCTCTTTCGCGAAACCCTTGAGAAAGATTCTCATCGGGATTGAAGCCTTCTTCGACGGCCCAATCGTGTGGAAGATCCAGCAGACGCCAGCCGGTATCGTCAAAATCAGGCGCCGCTGCACCCGGAGCCTGTCCGGCTTTGCAACTGTTATAGGTCGCGGCATGACCTTTTATAACGGGAAAATTAATATCTCCCTGATAAAACCTCCATCCTTTGTTCAGAGAAAGGCGTTCACGCGTAGCGGCGGATTGCGAAAGGGAACAGAGAGAAAACGCGAGTAACAGAATGAAAAGCTTCATTGGAATTTTTCTAATCATGATCAAAAAGTAAATGATAAGGTTGGGACCCGTTTATTTTGAAGGAATAAGCTTGTTCGCAGGGCCTGTTCGTTTTGACCTGAAGTTCTTCAGGAAGTTTTATAACGATCCCGTCGCCTCTTCTTTCCCACACGAGCGGCTTTCCATAACCTAATAAATAAACTTCAGAGCCGTTCCCGGGACTGATATGGCTGACAAACAGCGAATCTCCCGGCCATCCTTCAACAATGGCATAAGTGACCGTATTGTCTCTATTGCGCGTATAATAGACCTGTCCCTCTTTTATAATCTTACACGGACGGGTCCCATAAATTGCTTCCCCATTTATTCCCAGCCACTTTCCCGCATAGCTTAAAGACTCTAAAACCTTAGGGTGCCAACTCCCCGTTAAATCCGGCCCAACGCCAATCATCAGGTTCCCGCCTTTTGACACGATGTCAATTAATTTTGATACAATCCAATCTCCTCCTCGAATATATCTTGAATCAGGTTCATAAGAAAATATTTTTCTTGTACTTAAGGTGTGAATCACTTGCCAGGGCATCGTTCCCTGGCTTTCGTTTCCCGGAATATAATTTTCAGGGGTTTGATAATCCCCGTAGTTTCCTATCCCCCTCCAGCGCAGCATACAATCGGGCTGTAGCTCCCGGGCCATCCTTACCACTTCCTGCATGTGCCTCCATGCAAATTCCGGGAACCACATATCAAAGGACAACATATCAATATTTCCATAATTTGTCAGTAACTCTTTGATTTGTTCCTTATGTCTTGCCTTAAAACGAGCCCAGGCTTCAGGATGCTTTTCAGGAGTATAGGTTGTATCTAAATTTAGGTTCCATTCATCAAAACGGAAATCTGCATCGTACCAATCAGGATGAGAATAATATAGTTCAATTTTTATGCCCTTTTCTCTTGCAGATTTTACCAATTCTGCTGTAACATCCCGTCCGAATGGGGTCTCCATAATGCTGTAATGCAATCTGCAGGGTTCAACAGAACCGGCATTTTTACCAAAAAAACTAAATCTGTTTTCAACTGTGGTTTTGGTATCATACATCGAAAAACCATCATGGTGTTTCGTGGTAAAAGTGAAGAACCTAAAACCGTCGTTAACCATCATATCTGTCCATTTATCGGCATTGAAAGCGTAAGGGTACCAACTCTTGTATAAGTCATGGTAAAACCCCTGGTAGGCAAGTGAGGTGGAATCGTGTTGATGTAGTAACCATGATTCTCTTCCATTAACAATAGAATATATTCCCCAATGGATACGAATACCGTATTTTAAATCTTTAAATTGTTCAACTGCGTCTTCCGAAGCATGGTGATAATCACTCAAATCAGCATCTGCCATGTAGGGTTGCCAGTGGTGCGTTCCTTTCCGCCCTCTTATTATTCTTCCATCAGCATCAGGTTGATTGGTTGGGGTATGAGTTTTATAAGTTCTGTTTTGCGCATGGATATCATTCAAAGCAAACAGCCACACAATCATTATGAAAACTATCTTTTCCATGGTATTTTTATAAAAAAAGCGAACCTATTTCGGAGACAATGCTGACTGTTTACAGAACATAAATTTGGCTGAACAGTCAGTTTTTTTATCAGGATAATATTCTTCTTATACCACTTTATGTGCAGAGACGCCCCTGCGTCGTCAAACAGTTGTATCGTGTTGTACCATTTCAGGGAAGAAGAATCTTTGACTTGATGCCGCTTCAAAAGCAGGAAAGGCTGTTTTTGAAGCGGCATCAAATTCATATGATTTTTCGATCTGT
>CAZOYZ010000762.1:0-2324 GCA_964584045.1 uncultured Prolixibacteraceae bacterium
AAAAATAATCTGGTGTGTCCGACGTGTCTGTGTGATTTTAGAAAACGATATGAAAAAATATGATACGGTCATTGCCGGCTATCTTTGTGTGGACATGATCCCGGGATTTCCCCAAAACCGGCACGAAACCGGTGTTTCCGCGCTCCTGCAGCCCGGGAAACTGATCGAAATTGACGGGCTTGACTTTTTGATGGGCGGCGTTGTTGCCAATACCGGAATGGCCATGAAAAAATTCGGCAGGAAAGTTTTTCTGAACGGGCTGACCGGGGATGACCTGCTGGGGAAGATCGTACGTGATTATTTTCAAAAGTATGATCTTTTAGAGGGGATGCAAGTCACATCAGAAGCAGGTACCGCATTCAGCATTGTTCTGGCTCCACCGGGGATTGACCGGATCTTTCTGGAATCGCCGGGATGCAACCAGATACTTGATGCGGATTTTATTGATTTTGAGGCCGTCGCCCAAAGTAAACTGTTTCATTTCGGGTATCCTCCGCTGTTAAGGAAGTTTTACCTGAACAACGGAGAAAAGCTGTCGGCCATGCTATCAGCGATAAAACGTTCCGGCACGGTGACGTCGATGGATTTCAGTCTGCCGGACCGGGAGAGTGAATCGGGCCGCCAGGACTGGCCAGGTATCATGGAACAGGTTTTGCCGTATACCGACATTTTTGTTCCAAGTCTGGAAGAAGCGCTTCAGATCCTGATGCCGGAGCGGTATGAGAAGTTGGTGTCGGAGGCAGGCGATACGGACCTGATTGACCGGATCCCGATGGATCTTATCCGGGAGATCGGGAAAAGGATCATCGACTGCGGCGTGAAAATCCTGATGATCAAAGCTGCCCATCGGGGTATTTACCTGCTTACCGGCGATACTTCCGGTTTGAAGGAAAGAGGGTTGGAAATGAATGAGAACGACTGGAATTTCCGCGAGTTTTGGTGCAATGCTTACTCTGCAGATCCCGTGAAAGTGAAGAACGCCACAGGTGCAGGCGACACGGCTGTGGCCGCTTTCCTCAGCGCGCTTCTCGACGGGGACACGCCCGAAACAGCCCTGAAATTTGCAGCCCTTGCCGGACGCAATAACCTGTATTGCCAGGATCTGTACGAAGAACTTGACAACTGGCAAAGTATGGAGAAAGAAATCAAACGGGTACAAGTCGAAGTCGTTCATTTTAAATAAATGACATCCGTTTGTGAAGAATCAAACGGTTTCATTCACTTTTTTTCTAAATTTACCAAAAGATCGGCAGAAAAATCTGCAGGTTTGTTTATCACGACCTGAAAATTGTAATTCATATCGTGCCATACTCAACTTCAGACATATGAAAAAAACGTATCTCGGTTTGTTCCTTTATCTGTTATTTTTTTTCTCCTGCCGTGCCCCGGAAAAGTCTGTCACCCTAAGCGAACTGGATCTCTCCAAAATACAATGTGAAGGAGGAGTTGTACAAAAGGACCGGTCCTTTGCAGGGACACCGCTGTCGGTTGGGAACGTCGCTTTTAAAAATGGTATAGGGACTTGTGCAGTAAGTAAAATATTGATCCGCCTGGATGGAGACGGGCGGAACTTTTCCGGCTTCGCGGGCGTGGACGATGCTTCGCCCGGAGCGGACGCGGTTCAGTTTTATCTGATCGGCGACAAACAGGTATTATGGAAAAGCGGGATCATGAAAAAGGGGGATGCTGCTCAAAAGGCGGATATTGATATTCGGGGTGTTGATAAACTGGGGTTGCTGGTCATAGGTAGTGATCATGGGTCGGAGAACAGTTATGCGGACTGGGCTGATGTCCGTATTACCTGTAAAGGAAAACAACCTGAAACGGTCGATAATTTATACCTGAGGGAAGCTGAAGAACTGTTAACCCCGGCACCGCCGGCCAGTCCCCGTATCAATGGGCCAAAGGTGTATGGAGTCCACGCGGGATCGCCGTTTTTGTACCGGATCCCTGCTACAGGAGAACGTCCGATGACCTTTTCGGTATCGGATCTTCCGAGAGGTCTTATCCTGGATGAAAGCTCAGGGATCATAACCGGATCGGTCAAAGAAGCAGGGGAGTACCGGACTGAAATCACAGCCCGAAATTCTGGAGGCAGCGATCAGCGGGAATTCAAAATTGTAGCCGGAAACCAGCTTGCCCTGACCCCACCCATGGGCTGGAACAGTTGGTATATCTATTACCACCGGGTGAGCGATTCGGTGATGCGGGTAGCAGCTGACCAAATGATCAGCACCGGAATGGCCGATTTTGGGTACCAGTATGTGAATATCGATGATTGCTGGGCGATCAAAGATAATTCGGACGATCCGGTTATAGGAGGA
>CAZOYZ010000763.1:0-2322 GCA_964584045.1 uncultured Prolixibacteraceae bacterium
GTGGGCGTGTTTACGTTCCTGCTAAAAAGGATTTTCTATGATCAGGTACGCCCTTTGACCTACTTTCACGAAGCTGATTTTTACCGGTTTATTCAGGGAAATGAGATGAATTACTTGCACAGTTTTCCTTCAGGTCATACCATGGCTATCTTTGCGGCGATGAGTCTGCTCTCCTACTTTTCGGGCAGGAAAATAACCGGATCCTTCCTGTTTTTCATTGCCCTGATCATTGGAATGACAAGAGTTTACCTGTGCCAACATTTCTTTATCGATGTCTATTTCGGCTCAATTTTCGGAGTAACAGCCACATTAATAACTATCTGGGTTGGAGATCATTGGCTTGTGCTGAACCAACGGGAAGCTTTTCAAAGCCCGGTCTCTAAACTGATAAAAAAGTCGTTAGTCATTCGTCGTAAGTAGTTAGTCGTAAGACAGGAACCCGGCAAATCAGGAACCTGGGAACTCGGCAACTCAGAAACTTAGGGACGTGTAATCTTTTATTCGACCTTGCGAACCTTTGTGATTAACACGGTCGTCGGGCTTTCAAAGATATCGCGCGACGATAAGCTGACTTCAAGGTTATCGGGCAAGCTGATCTTGTCAATATGCTTTTGAGTAGAGATGATCACGCCCTCAGGGAAAAGATCAAAGAATGCCTGAAATTCTTCCGGTACAATGGCCGGTATTTTTTCCTGCAATATAAATGAATATGCTGGATTAAATTTTTCATAGTACCTGATTTCTTTTCCCTGTACCAGATCGATACTTTTCGCAACCGGGTTTTGCCTGTCAATCACCGGGAAAGCGAGGCAAAAGAAAATAAGCGCCGTGACCACGCCGCTTCCTGCAACAGACATGATCGTAGACGTGATCTCCTTTTTAGTCCACAGCCGGTAAGACAAGATCAAACCAGCCGGCAAAGGCAGGAAATACCAGGCCAGGTAATTTACGCCGGCAAGAGCCGGGTCCAGTTTAAGTCCGGCAAAGATACCGGGAACAATAACAATCCCCAGGATCAGCAAAATGATCATACCCACCTTCAGTCTGGCGTGCCCTGCTCCAGCCTCTGCCAGATATCCTGCCAGCAAAATGGCCAGAAAAGGATAGGCAGGAACCGTGTAATTTGGAAGCTTTGTCTGCGAAAAGCAGAAAAAAGCAATGATCGTCAGGCTTACAGTCAGGTTGAAAAGGATGAAATCGTTCTGTCTTTCCTTCCATGCTTTCCTTAATGCCTGGATCAGAAAGACGGAAAAGGGGAACATACCCAGCAGGACAAATAAAACGGTGACCAGGAAAATCCCGCCATGCCCCTCCATTTCGCTGGTAAAACGTTCCATGTTGTGCCTGATAAAAAACCCCTCTGTCCAGGCACCCTGTGTTTTCAGGTGGACCAGGATGTACCACGGTAAGGCGACCAGCAAGACAAGCAATGCTCCCCAAAGAGGTTTCAGCGACCATATCTCTTTCCGGTTCATCCGTTTGCTGAAGATCAGAAACAAAAGAAATATCAGCCCCGGCAATGCAATGGCTACCGGTCCTTTGGTGAGAACGCCGAATCCGGCCGACAGGTATAACGTCAGCATGTAAATTATCTTTCTCTCTTTCAAAGCTGTATAAAACGACACGAACGTAGCAGTCAGAAAAA
This sequence comes from uncultured Prolixibacteraceae bacterium, assembly GCA_964584045.1. Classification (GTDB taxonomy): domain Bacteria; phylum Bacteroidota; class Bacteroidia; order Bacteroidales; family Prolixibacteraceae; genus JBCFBK01. Next base: position 1,646 of record CAZOYZ010000763.1, read on the forward strand.
AGATCAGGTACGGATCGGGAACGGCAAGGTGAAACTGAATACTTAAATGGACTGATGCCAGCAAAACGAGCGACGTAAACACCGCTGTCCTGCCCCCTGCATACTTTCTGGTAAAAAGGAAGGTAAGAAGCACCGTACCGGCTCCGAAAATTGCTGAAAAGAAACGGGCCGCAAACGCATTCACTCCGAAAAGGGAATAGCCAATCATCATAAAGAAATAATGCAACGGCGGCTTATCGGTTCGCAAAACGTCATTGAAAGTCGGAACGATCAAATCACCCCTTTCAAACATCTCTCTTGCACAACCCGCATTCTTTGCTTCATCCAGAATATAAATGCTGACACCTCCGGCGTTCGACAAATAAAGTGCAAACGCGAAAATAAAAATAAGCATGGGGGTCCTGCTACCCGGCAACTGGATCATTGTTCCCGCTTTTTTCATGCTGACCATACCTGTAAAAACAAAATACGAGCTAAAGTAGCCCAAAAAAGAACGCTGTTCGTCCGCGTTTCTTACTTTTTAATTCCAAAACCTTTAAAAAAAGTATAACTGAAGACCCCATCAGATTCAGTGGTCCGATATAAATCCTTTACTCCTTTCTCAAACGTCAATCGATCCACAATTTCCTGACGTATAGCCTTCTCACCAACCCTTTCGGAATATCCGTGAACATAGG
>CAZOYZ010000764.1:0-1157 GCA_964584045.1 uncultured Prolixibacteraceae bacterium
CTGAAAGCCCGGTACCTGGAATATTCGGCTGCCCTTGAAAAGGTACCGCAGGTAGGTTCATTGCCCGACCCCGAAGCCTCATTCGGCTTTTTCACCAAACCGATGGAATTGATGGGAGGCAACCAACTGGGCAGTGTTCAGCTGATGCAGATGTTTCCCTGGTTTGGTACGCTGAAAACGGCCAGGGACGAAGCATCGCTGATGGCACTGGCCAAATATGAAGCTTTTAATTCGGCAAAGGCTGAACTATTTTACCAGATAAAAGCATCATGGTACCAGTTGATGAAATACGATCGTGAAATTGACCTGGTCAGGGAAAATATCCGTCTGCTTGAATCGCTCGGGAAACTGGCGCTGGTAAAATTCCAGTCGCCGGAAGCCCGGGGTGCTGACCCGTCGATGCAGGGAGGCAGCAGGTCCATGAACGCACCGGCCGCTTCAATGAACAGTCCGGCAGGAGGAATGGGCAGCAGTATGAACAGCATGGCCAATCAGGGATCATCCAATTCAGGATCGGCAGGAAATGCATCATCTGCCGGCATGCAGGAAAACATGGGCGGCGGGCAGTCGGGCCTCGCTGATGTGCTCCGCGTAAACATGGAGATCCTTGAACAACAAAACAGGTTGGCCTTCCTTACTGATCAGCGGAAGACGGAAGAAACAAGTTTGAATGCCCTGCTGAACAGGGACGCTTCAATGCCGGTTCATACCGCCGATTCGCTGACCATACGGGCACTTCCTGTGAACAAGGCTGCCATTGCCGACAGCATTCTGCAGAATAACCCGATGCTAACAATGCTTGAGAATGAAGCCGGCTCCTATGCCGCGATGAAAGAAAAAGCAAAAAAGATGGGACTGCCCATGCTGGGACTTGGGCTGAACTATATGCTTATTCAGGAACGGACCGGAAACACATCCATGATGAATGGCAAAGATATGGTGATGCCGATGGTTTCGGTTTCCATTCCGATCTACCGGAAAAAATACAAAGCCATGCAAAGCGAAGCCCGGATGATGGAGGAAGCGACCGGCGAGCGCTCTGCCGACCTGACAAATAAGCTGCGGATTGCATACCGTCAGTTCGTTCAGGATCTGGATGACGCCGAAAGGCGGGTTGTTCTTTACCGCGAACAGGAAGAACTGGCCCGGAAAACGAC
>CAZOYZ010000764.1:1257-2317 GCA_964584045.1 uncultured Prolixibacteraceae bacterium
TTGCCGGCCTGTTATTGGGCTGGCTGATCTTCCACGGGTCTGCACCTGAAGAAAAGAGCGCAACAGGAGAAACGACAAGCCGGCATGAAGGGCATAATCATGCTGAGGAAGAGGAAAAAACGATCTGGACCTGCGCCATGCACCCCCAGATCAGAATGGACAAACCCGGCCAGTGCCCGATTTGCGGGATGGATTTGATCCCCTTGCAAAAGTCAACGAATCCGGTCGACGACCAGGCCCTGGAGATGAGCGAGGCAGCCATGAAGCTGGCCGAAGTGCAAACTTCGGTAGTCGGTAAGGAAAGTGCCGTGAAAGAAGTCCTGCTATACGGAAAGATCCGGCCCGATGAACGACGCTTACAGTCGCAAACGGCCCATGTCCCGGGAAGGATTGAACAACTTTTGATCAACGTGACCGGAGAACCTGTAAAAAAGGGACAGATGATCGCGAAAATCTATTCGCCGGAACTGGTCACCGCCCAAAAAGAACTTTTGGAAGCGTTGAGCATGCAGGACAAGTACCCGGCTGTAACGGAAGCCGCACGGGAGAAACTCCGGAACTGGAAACTATCGGAAAAGCAAATCCGGGACATCGAAACCTCAGGGAAGGTCGCATCAACATTCGACATCTATGCCAATACCTCCGGTATCGTGACCTCGAGAAAAGTAAATGAAGGTGATTACGCCGGAAAAGGAGCCGTACTGTTCGATGTGGCCGACCTGTCAAGAGTATGGGCCGTTTTCGATGCTTATGAATCGGACCTCCCGTGGATATCCCTGTCGCAAAAAGTGGCTTTTACCACGCAGTCGATCCCCGGGAAAACATTCGAAGGCTCCGTTTCCTTTATCGATCCGGTGATCGATCCGTCAACCCGGATTGCCCGGGTAAGGGTGGAACTGGGCAATCCCGGTTTGCAGCTCAAGCCTGAAATGTTTATCAATGGCACGGTCAGTGCGAACGTCAGACAACAGGGAGAACAGCTTACCATTCCGCAATCGGCCGTGCTGTGGACCGGCACCCGGGCGGTCGTGTATGTAAAAGTGCCCGGCACCGAACAGCC
>CAZOYZ010000765.1:0-2312 GCA_964584045.1 uncultured Prolixibacteraceae bacterium
TTTAAAGATCTTTAACCGGCGGTCAATGACCCCTTTGTTCAGCTTGAAATCAGGAATGCCGTAGCGAAGCAAGCCGCCAATGGCATCATTCTTTTCAAAGACCGTCACGGTATGACCTGCCCTGTTTAGCAGGTCAGCGGCAGAAAGCCCGGCCGGTCCCGATCCGATAACAGCTACCTTTTTACCGGTCCTCACTTTGGGGGGGTTGGGTACGATATACCCCAGCGCAAAGGCGTGTTCCACCGTTGCACACTCATTTTCCCGGATCGTGACCGGCTCCTGATGAATGGCCAGAACGCACGACTTCTCACAGGGCGCCGGACATACGCGTCCTGTGATTTCAGGAAAGCTGTTCGTCGAATGCAGGATCTCGTATGCTTCCCTGTCGTTTTTACGGTAAAGCGCATCCTGCCATTCCGGTATTTTACTTTCTACAGGACAGCCCCAATGACAAAAGGGAACGCCGCAATCCATACAACGGGAAGCTTGCAGTCGCCGATCCTCTTCGTTCAGGGTCTGCTCCACCTCTCCATAATCAGATATTCGTTCGTGCAAAGGCCGGTAGCCACTGGTTTTCCGTGCTACCTTGATGAAACCTTTTGGATCTCCCATGATTTTCCTCTTTTCAGTTTTTTTATTCTCTGTTATTCGTGCCGTGTGGGGTCGTCTTCAGTCAGCTGCAATTTCCTTTCAATCTCCCTCAGCTTCATTTCTTCCAGCACTTTCTTATACTCGAAGGGGATCACCTTCACGAATCTTGGAAGGTATTCATCCCAGTGCGTCAGAATTTTTGCAGCGAACGAACTCTGCGTATACAAAAGATGTCTGCTGATCATTTCCTGTAATTCATCCACGTCCGTCCGGTCCTCAAGCTGGGTAAGCTCGACCAGTCCCTTATTGCAGTAATAATCAAAATCGCCGTCCATGTCAAGCACATAGGCAACTCCCCCGCTCATCCCGGCTGCAAAATTACGCCCCGTCCTTCCCAGAACGACCACCCGGCCTCCGGTCATGTACTCGCAGCAATGGTCTCCCGTGCCCTCCACAACGGCCTTTGCTCCTGAATTGCGGACACAGAACCGTTCTCCGGCCACACCCCGGATATAGGCTTCGCCTCCGGTCGCTCCATAGAAGGTCGTGTTTCCGATGATGATATTCTCTTCCGGGATAAACGTGGAACCGATTGGGGGAACCACAATGATCTTTCCTCCTGAAAGGCCCTTGCCCGTGTAGTCATTGGCGTCACCTTCCAGCCTGAAACTCACGCCCTTTACCAGGAAAGCACCGAAGCTCTGCCCTGCCGTACCATTGAAGGTACAGTTAATCGTGTCTTCAGGAAGACCTGCTTCACCGTATCTTCGGGAAATCTCACCCGAAAGCATCGCTCCGGTGGTACGGTCAGTGTTGTGAATCGGGTACGAAATCCAGACCTTTTCCCTCGCCTTGATGGCTTTTGCTGCGTCCAGGATCAGTTTAAAGTCGAGATGGTCATCAATGGATTTAATGTTCGGGTTGGTTTGATGAATATCATGTTCCCCGGCCTCTTCCGGCATGTAAAGGATCTTTGAAAAATCAATATTTTTCATCTTCCAGTTTGCCACTTCCGGATCCACCTCCAGCAGATCAGCGCGTCCTACAAGATCAACAAACTTTTCAACGCCCATCTCTGCCATTATTTCCCTGACTTCTTCTGCGACAAAACGAAAGAAATTAACCACATAATCCGCTTTACCAATGAACCGCCTGCGCAGGTCCCTGTCCTGGGTAGCGATGCCGGCAGGGCAGGTGTTAAGGTGGCATTTGCGCATCATGATACATCCCATGGTGATCAGAGCTGAAGTGGCAAATCCAAATTCCTCGCCCCCCAGACAGGCCGCAACGATCACATCACGTCCGTTTTTCAGTTGCCCGTCGACCTGAAGTTTTACCCTTCCCCGCAGGTTGTTCATCACCAGAGTCTGCTGTGCCTCGGCAATCCCCATTTCCAGCGGCAATCCCGCATGCTTGATGGAACTTGCAGGGCTTGCCCCGGTGCCGCCTTCACCTCCCGAAATGGTAATCAGGTCGGCATAAGCCTTGGCCACACCGGCAGCGACAGTACCGACCCCAGCTTCAGCAACCAGTTTCACAGATACCTTGGCCCGGGGATTGGTGACCTTCAGGTCATAGATCAGCTGAGCCAGGTCCTCAATGGAGTAAATATCATGATGAGGCGGTGGCGAGATCAGGGTAATCCCCGGCGTCGAATTACGCATTTTGGCAATGATCTTATTCACTTTAAAACCGGGCAACTGACCTCCCTCACCCGGCTT
>CAZOYZ010000766.1:0-2311 GCA_964584045.1 uncultured Prolixibacteraceae bacterium
GTGGGTTTGGATTTCGCAATCTCAAAACAGCGGATTTTTGGGAATATCGACTACTATAACACCCGGACAAACGACCTTCTTTATAATATTAAGCTCCCAACCATGACAGGGTTTTCCGAAATTGCCACAAATATCGGTGAATTGCGCAATCACGGATTGGAATTCAGCCTGACCACTGTCAATCTAAAACAAAAAGATCTCAATTGGAAGACTACTTTCAATTTTTCACGGAACCGGAATAAGGTGGTGTCGATATTGGGGATTGATGATGACGGAGATGGTAAAGAAGACGATCTGATCGCAAGTAATATCTTTATCGGTGAACCCTTGGGTGTGTTGTATAATTATGAGATTACCGGGATGTACCAACTGGGTGATGAAATTCCGAATGGTTTTTACGCCGGAAATTATAAGATCGCGGATTTAAACGACGATGATGCCTATTCGCCGGCTAATGACAGAAAAATCCTCGGATATACCAATCCGGGCTACCGGTTCAGCGTTCAGAGTAAACTGTCCTATAAGAATTGGGAATTGAATATTTTTGTCAGTTCAATCCAGGGCGGACGGGACTACTATTACGGGAATGGTTCACCTAAAGGAGGCTGGGGCGATGATGTCGCCGAGAAATTTGCTTCAGGAAATTCCATCATGTGGGACTACTGGATGCCGGAAAATCCCGATGCCAAACATGAACGGTTAGGCTATGTTTCTTCGTTCCAGACTATTTTACCGGTACAAAGAAATTTCATCAGGTTACAGGATGTTTCATTGTCTTACACGGTTCCGAAAAAAATGATTAAACGCTACCATATTGAAGGATTGAAATTATTTGTGAGTGGAAAAAATATCTGTACCTGGACCAAATGGGAAGGTTGGGACCCCGAAACAGGGTTAGGCCTGGAATATAGCGGGAGACCAGTTATGTCAGATTATACATTGGGATTAACACTTGAACTTTAAAATTGGATGTCATGAAAAAATATAAATTCATTTTAACGCTGCTACTTTTTAGCTCGTTGCTCTCCTGCGACGAAACAGAAATCCTGAAGGAAGAGCCGCTTGATTTTTTAGCTACCGATAATTCCTATGTTAACGCTTCCGATTTTAAAAAGGCCGTCACCAGACTTCATGAAGTTGGAAGAAATATTATTGAAGTTCCGGGAGATTTTACCAGGTGGATGATCTTTATTGGTACCGGCGACATCGGTTTTGTTCCAAACAGATTGCCTAACCAGGGAGAGAATTCACCCGTCAATTCCTTATTCCCGAATTCATCATGGGTAGAATATTACTGGACAAAGTTTTACCGGGCGATCTTTGATGCTAACGTGATCATCAGCAGGATTGACGATGAAAATACGACCCTGACAGAAGAGCAACGTACGCTTTACAAAGCCGAGGCAATGTTCTTCAGGGCGTGGGCATACCGTTACCTTACCAGCTTATATGGCGGTGTACCGATCATTTTGGAAGAAGTGAAAGAACCTAAGAGGGATTTTGTCCGCAATACAAGAGATGAGGTTTGGCAGCTTTGTATCGACGACCTCACCTATGCCGCGCAAAACCTGCCGGGGCCCGACGACGTAGAAGCTCCCGGGCGTATTTGCGATGCTGCTGCTTATCATTTGTTATCTGAGTGTTACAATGCTGTTCAGCAATGGGATAAGGCGATCGTTGCGGCGAGTAAGGTCATCGACAGCGGGGACTTTGCTTTGATGACAGAGCGTTTTGGTTCCAGAAAAGATGAACCCGGCGATGTGTACTGGGACCTGTTCAGACGCGAAAATCAGAACAGGACCTCAGGAAATACCGAAGGCATATGGGTCGCACAATTTGAGTATAATATTGCAGGGGGTGAAACAGGCGGACTTCTACTTGAGAGAAGATGTATTCCTTACTACTGGAATTTAAAAGATCCAAAAGGAAAATCGATGTTCCAGGGACCGATGAGCCAATATTGCGGACGGGGAATTGGCACGATTCAATGGACCAGACATGTAGATACAAATATCTGGTTAAGTGACTGGGATAATGATATCAGAAATTCTCAATATAATGTTTACCGGGACCTTGTGATTACCAACCCGGCATCAACCTATCAGGGAAAAAGAATGATCGCTGATGGGGTGATCAATTCTAAGGATATATCTTCGCAAAGATGGTATGCGATGTATACCAAATTTTCTACTCCCAATAATCATCCTGACGAGATCTACCTGGATAAAAGTACCGGATTGCTCTCAAGCGCTGCTCAGCGTACCTATCGTGACGTTTACGCGATGAGGCTGGCGGAGACTTATTTGTTGCG
>CAZOYZ010000767.1:0-2306 GCA_964584045.1 uncultured Prolixibacteraceae bacterium
AAAAACACGAATTGATTTGCAGGAAGAAAGTCTATGGCAGAGTCACAATCGCAATCGCAAGATAAGGCATCCGGAAAACTCTATGTAGTAGGGATAGGACCGGGCTCAGTTGAACAGTTAACCCTCAAAGCCCGGGATGTAATCCTCAATGCCGATTATGTTCTTGGAAACAGCACTTACCTGGACCAGATGGAAAGCCTTCTCGGCTCTCAGGAAGTGATCCGCAGTTATATGGGAAAAGAGGTCGAAAGGGCACGAAAAGCTGTGGAACTTGCAAAAACCGCAAATGTCGTCATGATCAGTGGTGGGGACACCAATGTCTACGGCATGGCAGGCATAGTACTTGAGGTAGCGGAACACGAGAACCTTGATGTGGACATTGAAATCCTTCCAGGGGTCACAGCAGTCCTTGCCGGGGCAAGCCTCCTGGGCGCACCAGTTGTTACGGATTTTGCGGTGATCAGTTTAAGCGACCTCCTAACTCCATGGGAAGTAATCGAAAAGCGGCTTAATATGGCTGCGGATGCCGACTTTGTGATAGGTCTTTACAACCCTAAGAGCCGCAAGAGAAAATCCAACTTTGCAAGGGCAATTGAAATTATTCGCAGATACAAAGCCGATTCCGTACCTGTAGGGCTTGTAAAGAACGCCATGAGAGGCGAGGAAGAAGACCAGATCGTGACGACCCTTGGGGAAGTCATGAATTATGAGGACTGGGTGGACATGAGCACTGCTATTCTCATAGGCAACGGAGAGTCCAGGATCTGGAAGTCTCCGAAAAAGGATATAATAATAACTCCCAGGGGGTATCATAAGAAATATGACTACTGAACAAAAAGCTAATGAAAATGCAGGAAACCTTGAAAACCTCGAAGAATTTACCGAGCTTACAGTGGAAGTAGACCCCGAACTTGTAAAGATCTGCAATGACTCCGGGGCAAGGACTGATGAGGCAAAAGCCATCTACATGAAAAGCCGGACAATGATCCGTGAGATTGTCGGTAACTCCACCCCCGAAGACCGCTTCCGGCAGCGCTGTGTTATTGCAACAGGAGACCTTTCAGTCGCCGATATCATGCGTTTCAATAACGACCCCATACCTGCAGGCGTTGAGGCAATTAAAAAAGGTGCCCCCATTTTTGTGGACATCAATATGGTAAAATCCGGGATCACAAAAGCCGGGCATAAATCCGAAATCATCTGCGTGCTTGACGAAGATCCCGACGCTAAAATCGCCAACAAGTACGGGATAACCAGGACATCGGCAGGTTTCCTGGCGGCAAGGGAAAAACTCGATGGAAGCATTATAGCTATTGGAAACGCCCCTTCTGCCCTGATCATGGTCTGCAAGCTTATTGAGAAAGGTGTAAGGCCTGCCCTTATTATCGGTCTTCCTGTCGGTTTTGTCAATGCAGCCGAATCAAGGGAAATGGTCAGAAACCTGAAAATCCCGATTCCTTCTATCAGCTGTGTCGGGACCAGGGGAGGGACTCCGATGGCTGTTGCCTGCGTAAACGAGCTCGTAGCAATCGCAAGAGAAAGTGAGGAGTAATCTCCCCGCTTTCTTTTTTAATTTTATTTTTTCTCTGTTTTTTGTTCTGTCATCGGCTTATTAGTAGCCATCTGTATGATATTATTTCTCTTTTTTTTCTTTTGAATAAATTTATATCTGTAGCACCCTTTTATTACAGGAGTCAAGAATGGACAAATAGTAATGTGTCTATTCTTTTTCACATCTCTTTTTTTGGGGTGAATAATTGGGTAATGCTGCTAAGAAACTGGTTATTTCAGGTATCATTATTTTAATTACTATTTTACTTCTCTCTATCTCTATTCATTTTATGTTTAGAGGACCGGCAGCGCCTTTTTTCGTAATTCATAATCATGACATTATTAGTCATGAAGTAACAGTTGAAGTATTTGATCATAATAGCAAACCAATAGTAAATGAAACATATAATCTGGAACCTCATCGCGATTTTACAAAACGTCGTCCTTTGAGTGTACAGCTCAACAGAGAAAAAGAATATACATTTAAAGTAACTATGGATAAACAAATCACAAATATAAGTACGATGGAAATTCCAGGTCGTAAAACTTCAGTAAACATTCGTTTATATACCAAATCTGGTGAAACCATTCCCTATAACCCTAATCGTGAAGCTATCCCTATTCTCGTAGAGATTGTAGAATGGATGTGAGAAGAAATTAATTAGACTTCTTATTTTTTCTTCTCAGGATTGAAATTTAAACTGAGTACTGACCTAATAAATTTAAAATAGCCACCAGAAGTGATTGTGGTAGAC
>CAZOYZ010000768.1:0-2303 GCA_964584045.1 uncultured Prolixibacteraceae bacterium
GCCGCCCTGAATATCTGCCAACCTGCAAAAATGGTCACCAAGCCAAGGAGAATTACAAAAGACCAGATAAAGTGCCCGATGCTTATCTCTATCCGTTCAGCAAAATTTTCCAGGATTTTTTTATTCAGGATAAATGCCAAAGGATAGGCAATAATAGTGGCGATCAGAATACTTTTAGACATCTGCGCCGATAATAATCCGATTAAATCTTTAACTGTAGCCCCATTGATCCTTCTGATGCCAACTTCCTTTACACGCCTTTCAGTACCATAAACAGTCAGTCCCAGTAAACCCAGGCATGCAATGATCACAGCCAGAAAACCAGCAATTGACATGATCTTCCTCATATTTTTCATTTGCTTAAACCGGTCATTGAATGTCTGGTCGAGGAACGAATAATCCAGAATAAAATCGGGAGAAAAAAGGCGATACACTTCTTTTGCTGATTTTAATCCGGTATCAATTTCACCTTCTGCCAGTCGGACCATCGCGATCATAGAGCTTTTGGGGCTGTACCTGATAAAAAGAGGTTGATCAGGGCTTGCCATAAAAATGAAATCAAAGTTTTTTACCACTCCCACGATTTCAGAATTAGTCCCGTTTATGTTTATGAAACTCCCAACGGGGTGCTGCATCTTCATTCTGTTTGCAGCAGCCTCGTTTATGATTATTTTGTCAGGACTCCCGCCGGTGAAATCGTGCCCGTCTGTTATTTCCATCTTCATCGTCCTGACAAAGTTCTCACCAACTTTTATGTAGGAGTACCATTCTTCATTTAAAGGTTCTTTACCTTCCCAGGTTATTGAAGTTGTTGAATTCCCTATTGCAAAAGGCAACTGGTCGGCAAGGGTTACCGACTGGACACCTGGTTTCTTGCTCAATTCCTGGGCAAAAGCATCCCAATGTGCACCAAGTTGCTTGTTTTTAGTGAAATAAACAATGTTGTGCCGGTCCATTCCCATTGACTTGTTAAATAAAAAGCCAACCTGACCGGAGAGAATAATTGAAGTCGTGATCAAAAGGATGGCAGAAACAAACTGAAAAGTAACCAGGAACTTTCTTGAAAAGGATATTCCCGACTTTCCGTCAACAGTACCCTTGTATAACGCGAGAGGCGAAAACCGGGACATATAAACGGACGGGTACCAGGCCGTGATCAGAACTGTCATACTGATCAGGGTGACAAATACAAGCAATAATGTTTTATTGAATAATGACTCAAGTGGCTGAGGCTGGGGTAAAAAGATATTGACAAGCCAAACCTGGATAAATACGGCGATCATCCCGGCAGCCAGTACAACCAGCAATGCTTCAATAAAAAATTGCAGTGCTAATTCTTTTTTACCTGCTCCCGTTATCTTCCGCACCCCTATCTCTTTCAACCTGTTTATAGAAGTGGCAACCGACAGATTGATGTAATTGATTACAGAGATGATCAGGATGGAAAAGCCAATGATACACATGGCGATAATCACATAAAAACCAAAAGACGGTTCGCCTGATAATTTGTAGATAATATTGTTGCTCCTATTCAAGGGGGCTAATCCATATAGCTTCTTGTTCTCCGTTTGTGGATGCTTGCTTTTTGCCAAAAGTGTGATCTTTTTGCTTAATTCGCTGATGTCAACACCCGGACGGACCCGGATATATGCGCGCGTCCCGATATTCTCCCAGCTATTCATATTGGGATGCCGGCTCAAAAACCAGGTGTAAGGAATAGCAAATTCAAATTGCAAGGAGGACTCTGCTTTGACATCCCCGAAAACACCTGAAACAGTAAATACTTCCGGTTTTTCAGATTCATAGGAATAGAGGTTTATATTCCTTCCCACCGGATTAATTTCACCAAATAATTTGTTTGACAGTTTTTGCGAAATAGCAATGTTCACAGGCTTCGACAAAACATGTTCCGGATCTCCATAAACCAAAGGGAAGGATAACATATCGAACCACCCTTTATCGACATAATAGCCATTCTCCTTCACGTGATTTTCGGGGGTGCCAATAATGATATCATTGGCCCATATAAACTGGCAGTAGTCGGCTACTTCAGGTAATTCCGCGTATACCGCCGGAGCTAACAAAGCCGAGCAGGCATCGAAATAATCGGCAGAAGCCGAATCTTCCCGGTGAATTAATTTAAATACAGCCTCTTTATTCTGATGAAACTGGTCGATGCTAAGCAATCCTATGATAGTCAATGTAAGGGCCATGGCAACGCCCATCCCTAATGACAGCCCGATGACATTCACAGAAGTGTAGATTTTATTTTTCTTCAGGCTGTTGAACGCGTACTTAAAATG
>CAZOYZ010000769.1:0-2297 GCA_964584045.1 uncultured Prolixibacteraceae bacterium
TATCGACGACTCCAGTCATCCGGAAAATTACCAGGGACCGGCCATTTTCACCGATTTCAATCCGCAAATGAAAGACGATTCTTACCAGGAGAAGTTTCCTTACGTCAAAACCAGGGAAGTCATTCTTCGGAATGTGACCACTGCCAGCGGCAAGCCTTTAAGGGTGAGTGATAATCCCTGGATGTTCAGGGAGGTGAGGGTAAACGGCGATTAACGCGCGAATCTGAGTTCAGCGGGCTCTTGTGATTTGCAAGACTGCCGGATGAGGTAAAAGCTTCTGCCGGCAGCTATAGACGGGAGTTCGGCTTTCTCAATTATCCATGATTGTGGTATTTTTCTTGTCCTGGCAATGATTCAACTTTGAATAAAACTTGTGCATGAAGCGGCTTGCAGTTATAACAGGTATCCTTTCCGGATTTCTTTTTGGTGTGGCTACGCCGTTCAGTAAACTGCTGCTGAACGGATTGAATTCTTTTCAATTGGCTGGGTTACTCTATTTGGGTGCTGCTCTGGCCATGCTGCCTTCCATTTTCCGAAAAAATAATAACCTGAAAACGCTGTTTCAGCCGGGCAGCCGCGCAAAAACCGCCGGCATCATTTTCTTCGGGGGATTCGCAGGTCCCCTGCTCTTGCTGGCCGGTCTGCGGACAGCAAACGCAGCTTCGGTATCAATCTGGCTGAATATGGAACTGGTGGCTACAGCAATTATGGGCGTGCTGATCTTTAAAGATGCGCTCGACCGCAGTACATGGGCCGGAGTGGCCTTAACGCTTCTGGCCGGTATCATCACTACGCTGGGCGAAGGCGCGAGCGGGATCACTTCAGGTTTGCTGATAACCGCAGCCTGCGCCTGCTGGGCAGCAGACAACCACTTAACGGCCATTTCCGATGGCGCTTCTCCTCAAACCGTAACCTTTGTTAAAGGAGCGGTGGCCGGTTCGGTCAATTTAGCGATTGGATGCATCATCGCCGGCCAGATCGTGGCGCTGGAAAGTATCATCTCCGCAGTTATTGTCGGGGTTTTCGCTTACGGGATCAGTATCGTGCTCTATGTCACATCGGCACAAAACATTGGGGCAACACGAAGTCAGATCCTCTTTTCGACCGCACCCCTATGGGGAGTGATTTTGTCGTACTGGTTTGTTCACGAGCCGTTTCAATGGGTTCACCTCATCTCGATTGCCCTTTTAGCGCTGGCCGTTGTCATCACGAACCTGTTTCCGCATCGACACCGGCATACGCATGGGGTAATGGAACACATTCACTACCACAAGCATAATGACGGGCATCATCACCATACACACGAAGGGGAAGCGGTTCCGGATGGTAAGTGGCATTCGCATTTTCACACCCATCAGACGATCACACACGACCATCCTCACGACCCGGATCTGCACCACCGCCATGAACATTTTCACCACTCCTGACATAGGGCTGTCACAAGACCGTTCTATCCTTGAGGGACCTTTAAATTTGGAAAATATGAACATTATTGCAGGAGCAACAGGATCTGATCAATCTCGACTATATAAGAAAGTACACCAGAAGTAAAGGCAATTACATCTGATTATATTTTGCTTGATTATGCAGTATTTCATTATCTTTAGCAGAAAACTAAAATTAATGGCTATGTATATGCTTGGCTTAATAGGTCCTCAGGAATTAATACTGATTTTTTCGGTCTTAGGAATGATGTTCCTTCTCCCTCTTATAGCACTAATCAGTATCTTAAAAAACTCATTTGAAGGCAATGATAAACTAATCTGGGTGCTTGTAGTGCTGCTTCTTCCGGTATTGGGATCAATCTTGTATTTTCTGATTGGGCGGAATAAACGGATCAATGGAAAATAACAGTGCTTACGTTGTCCTTTGAAAAGACACAAGCCTCTCAAAGAGAATTGCATCTGGTGTAATTGATTAACCACTGACCTGGCCCGGCGTTTGCGCAAAGTACATCCGGATGCTTGGGCAAAGCCGGCCGCAATGATATCAGTTCGATCGGTTTACCGACTGAAGCACTTAGCAGGAATAAAAAGTTTTTATTATGAGGTTGATTAAATGAAGTTTATTGTGTAACATTAATGCTTTAAACGGTATCTGATCATTAACCAACTGAACTCTGAAATGAAACAAAAGATCATTGCCGGGCTATTTTATAAGTGCTATGCCGCTGTAACCTTTCATCCCCGGGAAAGGAGTTCATTATCAATCGATATGACCATTAAACAAATGAAGCGATGACTAAATCGATCAGCCAATCAGTAGTTTTGTTTTTATGTATCCTGTTTTTGCTGTCC
>CAZOYZ010000770.1:0-2296 GCA_964584045.1 uncultured Prolixibacteraceae bacterium
CGAACAGGAAATCGTTCACGTCCTTCAACAGTAGAGGTCAACTTCATCCCCCCCACGGCGCTACTCAAGACCATTTGCAGGTTTTGAATAGATAAACCATAACGGGAAATCGCATCTCGGTTTATTTCCATCTCAAGGTATGGTTTTCCTACTACCCGATCCGCGAATACGGACATACCTTTAACCCCCTCCACTTCTTTAAGTAACTGTTCGAGTCTAAAGCCAACCTTTTCAATACTTTCGAGGTCCGGGCCAAACACCTTGATCCCCATCGGGGCGCGCATCCCTGTTTGCAGCATCACTAAACGGGTCTCGATCGGTTGTAGTTTCGGAGCTGAAGTTAGCCCCGGGATCGTGGCTTTTTGAATTATTTCATCCCAAATGTCATCAGGTGATTTAATTTCATCTCGCCATTGACGGAAATATTCTCCATTTTTATCCTCAATTAGATTTCCTTTTTCAATCAACTTAAACCCATCTTTATCGGGATTATAAGTTGAACCATTTTTCAAGATAAAGGCATCATTCTTATCCACTTTAAACCGCATGCGGTGGCCGTCTTCATCCAGGATATATTCTGACTTGTAATTAATTACGTTCTCGTACATTGAAGTAGGTGCCGGGTCGAGCGCTGAGTTTACACGGCCCCATTTCCCGACAACGCTCTCGACTTCGGGTATGCCGTTGAGTTTTTTGTCTAACAAGGCAATCACATCCAAATTCTCCTGAATCCCTGAATGGGGCATGGTTGTAGGCATTAACAGGAATGAACCTTCATCGAGTGAGGGCATAAATTCCTTACCAATACCTGGGATTTTATCGTTCAGGCTCTCGTATACCGTTGTTTTCTTAACAAAGTCCGGCATAAACCCGAATATTTTGTCAAACCCTTGCCATGTTGTAATCCCAAATACTACAAGAAAGATCGGAACTGACAAAAATGCCCATTTATGTTCGAGGCACCAATGTAGTATTCGCGAATAGAACAAAACGAATAATGACAACACCCCTAAAACAGTTCCCACTATCGCAATCACAAACAAGAAGTTGGCAAATAACGAATTCTGGGCTCCCATTGGCATCCATGCTTTAGTCAGGAAAAATACCACAACTACTACCGTGATACCAATGTTAATAAGATTAGGCCAATTAATTTTCTGCTCTTTCCATTTGTCATCGAACAGTCCGTTCGCACCATAAGCAGACAAAGCTAATGCAATATAATAGCCAGTTGATATTGAAATAATTAAGCCTGAAGCTATGAGAATTATGTTCCAATATTTTTTGTATCGGTTCCTGTCGAAGCGAATCGAAAAGATCAGGTTTGCCAGTGTCGGAATTATGATTAAACCGATTAACAAGGCAGAAAGCATCGTAAAGGTTTTAGTAAAAGCCAGTGGTTTAAACAGTTTTCCTTCCGCAGCCTCCATGGCAAAAACCGGCAAGAAACTGACGATCGTTGTTGCCAACGCAGTAATCACGGCTCCTGCTACCTCAATGGTGGCCTCGTAGACTACATTCAACAAATGCTTTCCCTTTGCCCCTATATTCTCGGGCATTTCGATGTGTCGAATGATGTTTTCAGTAAAGACCACACCGATGTCAACCATGACACCAATTGCGATTGCGATACCGGACAACGCCACAATATTCGCATCAACATTAAACTGCTTCATTGTAATGAAAGTGATCAATACGCCAATCGGCAGTAGACTGGATATCAAAAATGAAGCCCTCAAGTTTAAAACCAAAACGATAACAACCAGAATGCTGATCAGCAGTTCCAATGTGATGGCCTCCTCCAATGTCCCTAAGGTTTCCTTAATTAATCCTGTCCGATCATAAAAAGGGACAATAGTCACCTTTGATACGGTTCCATCCTCCAATGTTTTGGAAGGCAAGCCTGGAGAAACTTCCGCTATCTTTGCTTTTACGTTATCAATAGCTTCGAGAGGATTGGCTCCATACCTCGCAACAACGACTCCGCCAACAGCTTCTGCACCACCTTTATCCAGTCCTCCACGCCGTGTAGCAGGACCGAAATTAATTTTAGCAACATCCTTTAGCCGAATAGGTACATTATCTCGCACCGCAACGACACTCTCTTCCAGATCATTCAGATCCTTAATATATCCCAAAGCACGGATTAAATATTCAGCCTTGTTGAATTCCAATGTACGCGCCCCAATATCCAAATTGCTGTTTTTCACAGCAGTCATAATCTGGGAAACATTGACACCATGAGCCTTCATGGCATTTGGATCAATATCAACCTGATACTCTTTAACAAATCCGC
>CAZOYZ010000771.1:0-2291 GCA_964584045.1 uncultured Prolixibacteraceae bacterium
AATTAAGTCTCAAAGTTTTTTATTTTATGATCAAAGAATTGTAACTTTAGCATAATCTTGTGCTAAATTCTTTCGATATGAAAACACCATTCATCAACCCGCTTGTACAGCCTTGCATTTTTCTGCTCTTCTTTGTTTTGATTTTATCGGCATGTAACCGGAATAAGGACACTGTGACCCTTTTTAACGAAGACTTCTCCGGTCAGATGAATGGCCCGCTGATGGCCGACCCCGGGGCAGCCACAGAATTCCATTATATCCCGGAAGCCCGACCCCGGTCGAATTGGGTAGTCTCCACCTACCGCTTTAATCTCCCGCCTTCCTGGGAGATCCGGACAAAAAATGCCCGGAAGGTCATGACTCAGACAAAAGTGAACCACAATGTGCACTGGCATCCTATCGTGATCGCCGGTTCGCCATTTTGGAGTGACTATACGGTTGAAGCAGAATTTAAACCTGTAAATCTTCGTGCCCGGAGCGGGATCATTTTTCGTTACCAAAATGACCGTTGCTATTATTTTCTGGGAACTGACGATGAAACTGTTTCCCTGATCAGGGTCAATCACGGAACCGGATTCAGAAAACCTGATGAAACGATCCTTTCAAAAACAGCTTACCAGTTTTTCCCGGAAGAAAATCTGAAAGTAAAGGTCACCGTGCGGGATTCTGTCCTGACTGTCGTTCTGCCCGACCAGCAGGTATGGACGATTCATGATGACACGTTCAGGACAGGCCAGATTGGCTTACTGGCTGATGGCCCCTGCGAATTTTATTCTGTAAAAGTGACCACCACCAAACCTGTCATGGAGGAGATAAAAAGAAGGGAAATGGCTTTTTCCCAGGAACAGGACAGTCTTGCGTCCCGGAACCCGGGAATGGTGGTATACAAAAAAATGTACCTGGGAGATTTTGGTACCGGACGCAACATCCGTTTTGGCGATCTGGACGGCGATGGAGAAACAGACCTCTTGCTGGGACAGGTCGTACATCATGGGCCAAAGGACCGGAACAGCGAACTCAGTTGTCTTACTGCCGTCACTCTGGACGGACAGATCCTTTGGCAGACAGGAAAACCGGATCCATGGAAAACAATGCTGACCAACGATGTAGCCTTTCAAATTCATGATTTGAACCAGGATGGCAAAAATGAGGTGATCTATTGCATGGATCAGGAAATTGTCATGGCCGAAGGCGCAACAGGCAAAATAATCAAAAAAACTCCGACCCCGCTTACTCCCGGCGGAAAACCAATGGAATCGGGACATAACAGTTTTCCCCGCATTCTTGGAGATTGCATTTATTTTCTTGATCTTAAGGGAAAGGGATTTGACAGTGACTTTATCCTGAAAGACCGTTATCAGTCTTTCTGGGCGTACGATTCGAACCTGGATCTGATCTGGAGCGGAGAATGCCGTACCGGACATTATCCCTCAGCCTGTGATATTGATCACGACGGGAAAGATGAACTCTTTATGGGCTATTCGCTGTTCGATGATGACGGTAAAATGCAGTGGAGCCTGGACAGTGAACTGTCCGATCATGCGGATGGCGTAGCCATCGTCCGTTATGACGAAAATGCGGATCCCGTGATCCTGTGCGCAGCAAGCGACGAAGGCATGTTATTCATCGACCTGAACGGCCACATCCTGAAACACCATTACATCGGTCATGCGCAAAACCCGGCGGTAGCCAACTTCAGGGACGATCTTCCGGGGCTGGAAACGGTCTCAGTCGACTACTGGGGTAACCAGGGGATCATTCATCTTTATGACAAAAACGGGGATATTTATCATTCCTTTGAACCAAACCAGTACGGCAGCATGTGTCTTCCTTTGAACTGGACCGGGAACAGCGAGGAATTTTTCGTTTTGAATGCCAACGCCGATCAAGGCGGTGCATGGGACGGTCACGGACGAAGAGTTCTCCGTTTCCCCGATGACGGGCATCCGGACAGATGTTATGCCATCCTGGATATCACGGGCGATTGCCGGGATGAGATCGTAGTCTGGGACCCGGGTGAATTATGGGTCTATACTCAGGAAGACAACCCGAGGTATGACGAACAATTATACCAGCCCACCCGAAACCCGCTGTATAATTATTCCAATTACCAGGCTACGGTTTCAACGACGATCACGAAATAGGATCTTGATAACTTAAATAAATTTAGTAATTTTGCGCAATTTTTCAACATAAAAGCTGGATATCATGGCAAAATACTCAAATGAAGTTTCAAGAACCTTTAGTGAATACCTGCTCATCCCTGGCTTAACCTCAAAAAAATGTAATCC
>CAZOYZ010000772.1:0-2290 GCA_964584045.1 uncultured Prolixibacteraceae bacterium
CCTTATCAGGCGGCCGACGTGAATGAATTGCCGGATGATATTTCATACGGATCGTGAATATCCGTTCCATCCCAAAAATGATTGAAATGATAAAGAAAATAGTATTCTTTTTCGGTCTCCTGGCTGGCTTGTCCGCCTTTGGCCAGGATATTCCGGAGCGTTCCGATCCCCCGAAGCTGGTTAACGATCTTGCCGGTGTGTTAAACGCGGATCAGGTGAACCGGCTGGAGCAGGAGTTATCGGCTTACGCCCGGCAAACATCGACGCAAATAGTGATTGTAACCGTTCCTTCACTCGGGGGCTACGATATTTCAGATTATTCCTTTCAGTTAGGTGAAAAGTGGGGAGTCGGGCAAAAGGGGAAGGATAACGGCGTTGTTGTGGTGTTTAAACCAAAAACAGCCGGAGAGCGCGGACAGGTTTTTGTTGCAGTGGGATACGGTTTGGAGGGAGTTATCCCCGATGTGGTCGCTAACCGTGACATTGTAGATCACGAGATGATCCCCCGTTTTCAGGCCGGTGATATCTACGGGGGCCTGGCCAACGGCGCCCGGGTGATCATGTCTCTTGCAAGCGGGGAATTTTCACCGCAGCAGTATCATGAAAAAGTAAGCAAAGGCGGAGGAGGTATTCCGTTCGTTGTGTTGCTGTTCGTGATTATTTTCGTGATATCCCTTTTCCGGGGACGTCGCAGATACTACACCGGTGGCAGCAACCTGCCCTTTTGGCTTCTGATGGGAAGCATGCTGGGTTCCGGGCACCGGAGCGGCTCCTGGAGCAACTTCTCCGGCGGAGGAGGGAGCTTTGGCGGCAGCGGAGGCTTTGGTGGTTTTGGCGGCGGAAGCTTCGGCGGCGGAGGCGCCGGAGGGAGCTGGTAGGAGAACACTATTTTTCAACGCAAGGATACAGCCCAAACAGATGAAGAAGCAAAACGTGACCATTACTGACCTGGCCCGGGAATTGAATATTTCCCCGTCCACGGTTTCGCGGGCGTTGAGTAATCATCCTGCCATCAGCGATGAAACAAAAAAGGCTGTGACCGAACTTGCTGTACAGTTAAATTATAAGCCGAACCTCCAGGCATTAAACCTGCTGAAGAAAAAAACGAACACCATTGGCGTGGTCATCCCCGATCTCACCAGCTATTTCTATTCATCGATTATCACGGGGATCCAGGATTTTTTTAACCCGCTGGGCTATAACCTGATCCTGGGACAATCCAATGAATCCTATGAAGAGGAGCGTAAGATCATCCACACTTTCGCCTCCGTGAGAGTGGATGGAATCCTGATCGCCCCGGCTTCTCATACGATCAATACCGATCACTTGAAAGAGCTGATGAAAGATCGCCTTCCGCTGGTGATTTTCGACCGGGACTGTGAAGAACTTGATGTGGATAAAGTATTTGTCAACGAGTATAGCGGTGCTTTTCAGGCCGTGGAGTACCTGATTCAGTCGGGATGCAAAAACATTGCTCATCTTGGAGGCGCACCAACGACGTCCACTTCCAGGCACCGGAAACAGGGGTATCTTGACGCACTGAAGAAATATCATTTTCCGGTGCGTGAGGAACTGATCGTGACATGCGAGGGATTTTCTCCCGAGGATGGGGCAAATGCAGTCCGAAAACTGTTGTCGCTGGATGAAATTCCGGACGCATTATTTGCTGTCAGCGACAGCATCGCTATCGGAGCCATGTACATGATCAAGGAGGCAGGAATAGAAATTCCTGAAACGATCTCGGTTGTGGGCTTTGACGACATCCTTTATTCGTCGTATTTCAAACCATCGCTGACCACCGTTTGGCAGCCGGTTTATGAAATGGGTATCCTTTCCGCCCGGATTCTTGCCAAAAGGATCGAGCATCCGGAAGATGCCTACACTCCGAAAGTGGAGACCCTGTTCCCTGAACTGGTGATCAGAGGCTCGTCACGACCACTGTAAACGCTGGCCGTGATCCCGCGTACCCGGCAGATTGCTTCGTGACCTTCCCGCCCGGCTAAATGCAAACCTTTGCATAAACATTCCGGGGTTTTTTTTTAAAAGTGAACTTTTTTTAACCTTATTTTATTCAAAAAAAGGGCTAAGATTCACTTGTTTATGCGGATTTCTCCTAAAATATTGTTTGAGCATTGTTACGGGAAGTACGGTATCGCCGCGGTCAATGTGTTCACCATGGAACAGGTACTGGGGTTATTTTCCGCGGCACAGAAAGCAGGTGCTCCGTTTATTGTGCAGATCACTCCGGCCGCCAGAAATTATGCCCATCCGGCGATGATGAGCCGAATGG
>CAZOYZ010000773.1:0-2288 GCA_964584045.1 uncultured Prolixibacteraceae bacterium
AAAAATGGAATTTTGGCAGACGGTAAACGGATGCAAGCCAGCGGATAAGTAATATGCCCGACCGACTGGCAGAAAGCCCGTAACAGCCAGTTTTTAACGACTACAAGATAACAGGATGAAGAGAAGAGGGGGCGGAATATTGAAAAATGATACCGTTAAGGCTGTTGATCTCTTTTGCGGTGCTGGCGGAACATCGGCCGGGCTATACAACGCCTGCATAGCCATGGGGAAAAAAGTTGACCTGGTGGCTATAAACCACTGGAAAAGAGCTATTCAAACCCACAGGACTAATCACCCGGAGGCACGTCATCTCTGTGTTCCGCTGGAGAGCGTGAATCCGCGTGAAGCAGTTCCTTCGGGCCACCTGGATCTCCTTGTCGCCAGCCCGGAATGTATCCATTTTAGCAGGGCCAGGGGAGGCTTGCCAATGAACGATCAACTGCGAGCATCCGCTTGGCATACCCTTCGATGGTTTGAGATGCTGCGTATAGACAATGCGTTGTATGAAAACGTCGAAAGCTTTTTGGATTGGGGGCCGCTTGGGGTAAATGGACGACCATTGAAAAAAAGAAAGGGGGAAACCTTTCAGGCATTTATTAATGCGCTGAGGTCTTTGGGGTACACTGTGGAATACAGGATTCTGAATGCCGCTGATTATGGCGATCCGACATCACGCCATCGTCTCTTTATCATGGCCCGACGGGGAAATAAGCCGATCATCTGGCCACAACCAACTCATACGACTGAGTCCTACCGGACTGCCCGTGATATCATAGACTGGGATATTCCGGGGAAATCAATTTTCACCCGGAAAAAGGCTCTGTCTCGGGCGACATTGAACCGGATCGCCGCGGGATTGAGGAAGTATGGCGGTAAAAGCGCTGAACCGTTTTTGGTAATGTTGTACGGCACAAACGATGCCCGGTCGGTTGACAGGCCATTACCGACGGTGACAGCTGGGGGAGGCCATATCGGCGTATGCGAACCGTTCATCGTCCAGTATCACGGAAACCATGTCGGGAAAAATGACGCAGACGCGAGGACCTATGAAATAGTCAAACCCTTACCGACCCTGGATACCTCAAACAGGTATGCCCTTTGTGAACCGTTTCTGGCCGTTATCAAAGGCACCAGCAAAAACAAAAGCATCGATGATCCGGTGCCGACAATCACCACGAGGCAACACCTCGCGCTTTGCGAGCCTTTCATTACCAAATATTATGGCACCGCCGGCGCGGTCAGCATCAACGATCCTCTGGACACTATCACAACAAAGGACCGTTTCGGGCTTGTAACGCCATACACGGACGGTGAGGTTGTCTATGATATCCGATTCCGAATGCTTCAGCCAAGCGAACTAGCAGCGGCAATGTCCTTCGATAAGGAGTACAAGTTTACGGGAAACAAGACCGAACAGGTCAAGCAGATAGGGAATGCCGTACCGGTCAGGACCGCCCAGGCTCTCTGCACTGCATTGCTGACGGCCAAAGCAAAATCTGAGTTGGACTTGGTGAGGAGAGCAGCATGAGTGCCGATGTCCCCACGAAAGAACAGATCTGTCTTATGTGTCATTTGTCGGCGGAGTGTCCCAATTGCTGCTTAAAATGCAAAGGGTCTTGCCCGCAGGCCTGCGGGTTAACGGATTCCATCAATAGTTTAATCGATAATATCTAAGTCTTGCCCGCAGGCCTGCGGGTTAACGACGGACCCGAAACACCAGGTCAGTCGCTGGGACGCCTGGATGAACATCGTAAAAACCAATTCCTGGTATGCTGAGCTGTATAGCCAACTGACCCAGGGCGATGCCGGCGACGGTAATATCGACGCGCCGAAGTAAGCGCATACACGCCTTTTTATTCACAATAATCACCATTGTCCCTTTTTTGTCCTTTATGTATTATTAGCTTGACAAATTCCAACCGCTGTTATATAATACTTTTAAATTAAGGGGATATTTCGAGTCTCCCACGCCAGAGCGTTTCGTTTAACTGAAGACCGGCTCGGAAGTGCGCACGGCCGATACTCATGCAAGTACAGGAGTAACGTAGAAGGCGGGAGGGAGAATTTAGAATAAAATGGTCATTGCGTCGTCTAGTGGGCAGGGCAGGGGGCCTTGGGTTAGGATCAGGACGGGCCGCGATCAGGCGCAGCTAATGGTGCTGTGGTATCCGTCCCGTACCCAAGGCATCCATGTATAAACTAAACTGGGAAGGAAAATAATGTCAAGAAGCAAAAAAAATGACGAACCGCGGTATAAAGCTCGGGAGATCATCGATCCCGGACGATAC
>CAZOYZ010000774.1:0-1170 GCA_964584045.1 uncultured Prolixibacteraceae bacterium
TAATGCCTGGATGCCCTCTTTATGGGAACACCGTTGGAAAATTGTGAAAGCAGCCAATTTTGTCATCAACAATGCTGCTAAAACGCCTGAAGTTTCAGAAGAAGAAATCAAGATAGCGATTGCACAGGCATCTTACTGGCGGGCCTACTCCTATTTCTACATGGTAACAACATGGGGACCGGTACCTGTTATGCTGGAAGAAGAAATAAATTATCAAGCAGAGTTACAATCGGAAGAAGAAATCTATGAGTTGATCTTGGAAGACTTAAGAACAGCGGAAGCAGGCTGTCCCGTACTATATATGAAGGAGCCTTACGCCAGTAATGGAATAAATATTGCAGTCAGCCAGGCAGCGGTTAAAGCCACTATGGCTTACGTATATATGGCGATGGCAGGCTGGCCGCTAAATAAGGGAACGGAATATTACCAGTTGGCTGCCACCAAAGCAAAAGAAGTGATCGACGGCGTAGAAAACGGCATCTATTCTTATGCCTTGTTAGACGAATACCGGAAAGTATATTCGTGGGAATACAACCAGAAAAATACGGAAGTATTGCTGGGCATTCACTACAACAGGGACCGGGAACAGAATAGATCTCCTTCCACCGACTATCTGCAGGATATGAAGCAGTCGGGATGGGGTGACACGAATGGAGAGATCAAATTCTGGAAAGATTTCCCGGAAGGGCCGCGTAAAGAAGCCTCTTATTTCCCCAAAATCATGCTTAAGGACGGAAAATTATACGATTGGTGGTACGATACCGATCCACCTTCACGGGCTGTTGTCGCTCCGGTTTTTATGAAAACCGTCGAAGGAGCAGTCCGGGGTACGGAATTTGATTACACTGATCCAACCATTATTTCTTCTGATGGAGAAAAGCAGCATCAGGTAATTCGTCTTTCGGAAGTCTATTGCTGGTATGCAGAGGCGGTCGGCCGTTCAGGACAAACCAATGCAAAAGCCATTGAAGTGCTAAACAAGGTGCGGAACAGGGCGGATGGCGAGGAGTCGAACATCTATCCGACCGGCATGACACCGGAAGAATTGGCTGAAGCGGCTTACAACGAGCATGGCTGGGAAATCGCAGGATACTACTGGGGCGGTCTGGCAAGTAGGGCCCGGAACATGTTCCGGATGTACAGGTATAAAGATCATTTCGAGTTCCGGGT
>CAZOYZ010000774.1:1180-2287 GCA_964584045.1 uncultured Prolixibacteraceae bacterium
CCGGGTAGAAAACCCGCTGATCGAAGTAGCGCCCGGTGTATTCAGGAAAGAAGCTGTCCCGGTAACCGGTTCATGGAACGATAGTAAAATGTATATTCCTTATCCTTCCGTGGATGTAATTCTGAATCCGAACCTGACAAGATAATTAAAACCAGGCCCTGTAACGATTTTGAGGATTTTTGCTTTATTCGTTACAGAGCCTTGATCTAAAGACTTACCCATGAGACTGGCTTATATCTTTCATCTTTTTGCCACTTTTGTTTTACTAAATGGCTGTCGGCAACAGTTATCTTCTATTAAAGAGGAGACTATCACATTAAAAACGTACCCTTTTGGCGATCCTGATCCTGTAGCCCACCCGCAAAGCATACGTTATCCCTACTTCCGGTTCGACGGCTACAGTCATGAAGGAAAGGACTCGACCTGGAATGCCATCGTTATGGAAAACCCATATGTGAAAGTGACCATCATGCCCGATATAGGAGGCAAGATTTGGGGGGCCGTGGAGAAAACTACGGGTAAAGAATTCATCTATTTCAACCATTCGGTAAAATTTCGCAATATAGCCATGCGTGGGCCCTGGACATCAGGAGGTATTGAACTCAATTTTGGCATTATCGGTCATGCACCGACAACTTCAACTCCGGTCGATTATTACATCCGAACCAACGACAATGGTAGTGTGAGCTGTTTTGTCGGTGCACTTGAGTTGCTTTCAAAAACATGGTGGCAGATAGAAATCAATTTACCAGGAGACAAAGCGTATTTTACGACCAGTACCATATGGCACAATACATCGCCTGTACAACAACCTTATTATCAATGGATGAATGCAGGTCATAAGGCTTCCGATGATTTGGAATTCTATTTCCCGGGGCAACACTATATCAATCATAATGGAGAACTGCACCCGTGGCCAGTGGATGAAAATGGCCGGCAAATTTCAAAGTATGAAAACAATTTCGAATCCAAATCATACCATGTGATAAGTGAGTTAAATGATTTTTATGCGGCATATTACCACGATTACGATTTCGGTTCGGTACATTATGCGCCTTATGATGAGAAATTAGGGATGAAGGTATGGGTGTGGGGGCGCTCGCGACA
>CAZOYZ010000775.1:0-2278 GCA_964584045.1 uncultured Prolixibacteraceae bacterium
CCAGTTCATCGCGGAAATCGCCATACAGATCGGCAACCATCAGCAAAGAACTGCCAGGGATCGGGTTAGGTTTAACGTTCTCAACTTCAATCACTTTCTTACCATCAAATTTGCCAAGCTGACTGCCGTTCCCGATCAGTAGCTCTCTTGCCGGACTGCCATCCCATTCAACCGGAGTATGGTAGGGGAAGGGCTCGGCGATGATCTTTCCGCCGGCTGAAAAAAGTACCAGCTTAAGATCGCCATGCCCGGCCCGGCTCGCGAGACATTCGATTCCCGGGGAACCCTCCCAGATGTCGCTGGCATAGCCGATATGTCCGTGTGTCCAACGAGGGTCATCTTCCCGGTTGACCTTCCAGATCACCTCGCCCGAATTCGCGTCGACCATATACGCGCCGGCATGGGCGTTCGATTCAACGACATAGTAAACTTCCAATCCGGGCCGGTCGGGAAGAAAGTCGTTGATGGCTACAACATCCGGGTGTTGCCGGTAAATTGACCAGCGCATGGTGCCATCGTGGTTCAGGCAGGTGGTGCCGTCGAAAACTTCCTGTTTCCCGTCACCATCCACATCCGCCATTTCGATCTTGTGACCTCCGCTCCCGCTGGTTTCGGCAAAACTGTCGAACTGCCAGAGTTTCCTTAAGGTTGAATCATAGGCCACAAATACTTCATTCTCGTACAATCCTGTCTGGGTGACCACTGCCGGATGAATGCCGTCGAGACAGGCAATGGAAAGGTGGATCCGGGTGGAAGACCGTTGAAAATCGGTGGCCATGTCCGGCCATGGTGTTTTGTGTTTCACCGTTCCGGTCATCCCATCCAGAATCGCCACAAACACCGAATCACCCAGTTGAATACGGGTAATCACATCGGCTTTCCCGTCACCGTCCATATCCCAGACATTGAACGGAACATTATTGGCGCTTCCGTAACAATGATCATGATCACAAATATCTTTGCGCCACAAGGAACGCCCGTACGATGAAAATGCTTCCATCTGGACGGGAAAACCCGGGTCCTGTGCCATTTCATAGTTTCCGTTTCCAAGCCGGATGACACAGTCCATCGTTCCATCGCCGTCGAGGTCGCCAAAAACAGGAACTACAGCGCCGGGTTTGCAAACCGGCCTGAACGTCGCAACGATGGCATGTTCTGTTTTCCCGACAGTGATACCCGTCCATTCCGAACGCCGGCCTTCCTTTCCGTGACGATCGACCGGACGAACATAATAGTGGTATCTTGTCCCTGAAATGAGGGCGGTATCCTGAAAGGTGGTCCTGTTTTCAACAGGCTTTTTGTTGACCAGGAATCCGGCGTGGTTCCGGGAATCGGACCGGTAAACATTGAACCGGGTGGTTTTGGTATCATTTTCAAGAAGGGCCCAACTGATCAGAATCTGTCCTTCCCCGTATAAAACCGCGCACAATTTCCGGGGCTGGATGCACCAGTCAGCCCCTTCGGGCTGACGGACCGGCCGAAATCCCACGTCGGGATGACGGATTCCGGACGACAATTCCGACTGGTTACCACAGCGCAGGTACTCCTGTCCCCGCGCCCAGGAGCCTCCCATCCGGCTCCCTTCCAACGAAGGCACATCCGTGATCCGGTATTTGAACGGGGTCACAGCCGGGTCGAGCAGGTTGACCGTCAGGTGCCAGACATTTCCTGCCATATTGTAAAGGCCATACCCGTTGGGCTTGTTCGACTGCGCCGGCTGAAGATAATCCTGCCACCGGTCAAACCTTCGGTCTCCGCCGAAATCGTAATTGGCCTGGCCTTCGGGAGTCCCGTCGCCCCAGGGATACTTTTTGCCGATCAGTCCGCCCCTCGACGCATATTCAAACTCGACCGTCGTTGGCAACCGGTAAATCCTGCCTTCCTCCCGGGAAATCCAGTTCAGGTAGTGATCAACATCAGTCCGGTTGACAAAAATGACCGGATAATCTTCCTTTTCTTTAGGAATTTTTCCGTTAACCCAGTGTAACGGCGGTGGATAGCCGGTTGCATCCGTAAACTTCTTATATTCGGCATTGGTAACCGGATAATCGGATATTTCAAAATCTTCCACCCTGACTTCCCCGCGAACAGAACCGGTGACCGGATCTCCGCTTCGGAATACCCCCCCCTTGACCAGCACAAAGCGCTTCAGCCCTGGCTCACCGGAGGTTACAGAAAGGTGACCTGCGAAGAGAAAAGCAATCAAAAGAACCGCATACTTCATAAGTTTGGTTTTATCGATTCGTTGAACGTCATGGAAGGACTAAAATAATCAATC
>CAZOYZ010000776.1:0-2275 GCA_964584045.1 uncultured Prolixibacteraceae bacterium
CCCCTTTTTGGTGAATTGAAAAATGAAGGGGACGGAATATAGGCGCGGTATTTTTTGCTTATATTTGGATGTTGAAGGTTTATCTTCCTTCGCAAACAAATAACCTAAACCTGTTCATCATGAAAATTGTCCATCTTTTAAACGTATCATCAACGATGAAAGCAGCCGCCGGAATCCTGTTCGCTGCTTTTTGTTTGCAATCGCCGGCTGTTGATGCCGCCAAACCAAATTCCAGATTCAATGGGGTACAGATCGGCACGATCACCTACAGTTACCGGAGCATGCCCGATCAATCCTTACCGGCTATTCTGGATTATGTCGTTCAATCCGGGTTAAGTTCTGTTGAACTGATGGGCGGGGCGGTGGAGGTTTTTGCCGGCGTCCCGGAGAGCAAGGATCCTGGAGCGCTTGCCGAATGGCGCACCTCTGTTCCGATGGATAAGTTTAAGGAAATCAGAAAAATGTTCAACGCCAAAGGGGTGAAAATTGATATTCTGAAACTGGGAGATCCGAAGTGGTCAGATGCAGAGATCGATTATGCCTTTAATGTCTGTAAGGCTCTTGGTGCCAGGGGTATTACCATGGAGATCTCGGAAGATGCTGCCAAACGGGTGGCCCCTTTTGCTGAAAAACACAAATTATATGTCATTTTTCACAATCACGGTCAACCGGGAAATCCGGACTTCAGCTTTGACAAGGTTTTGGCTTATGGTCCGATGCTGATGCTGAACCTGGATGCCGGACACTATTTTGGCGCTACAGGATCTGATCCCTGTATCCTGATCGAACGGCTGCATGACCGGATCGCCAGTATCCATATCAAGGACAAAACCGGACCAAAGGCCGCTGATCCGAATAAGAACCAGGGATTTGGCAAGGGTGAAACCCCGGTTACGGAAATCCTTCAACTGGTACAGAAGAACAAATGGCCGATCACCTGCGACATTGAACTGGAATATACCATTCCCGAAGGATCCGATGCCGTAAAAGAGGTGACTAAATGTGTGGACTACTGCCGTGCTGCGCTGGTGAAATAGTTCCTGAACACTGGTATTCGATAAAAAGAAGGAAGCATGAAAGGGGCCGGACGACCCGCCGGGACCTGGCTTTTTATGAAAAATGAAACGGACTGATAAGTCAAGACATTTATTGGCAGGAATACTCACTGTTGCCTGCTTTGCCTGTGCAGAACCGCAGGCTGTACAAATGGCGGGGGTACCCTCCGGGGAGGTGCTTCAGGCTCCTTTTGGGGAATCTGACCGGGAGACTTTTCAGTCGCCGCCTCGGGTTTACCATCCTGAGACGTGGTTCCATTTGATTGGTGGTAACGTTTCAAAAAAGGGGATTACCGCAGACCTGGAAGCCATTGCCGGTGCCGGGTTTTCGGGTATCCAGTTGTTTCACGGGCAGTTTGGCGGATCATGGCCGGGCGTGGAGGAGCAGATCACGTGCCTGAGTCCGTTATGGGATGATGCGATACGGCATGTGGGGGAAGAATGTCGCCGGCTGGGATTACGCTTCACCATGCAGAACTGTCCCGGGTGGGCGATGTCGGGAGGTCCCTGGATCGAGCCTTCCATGGCGATGAGGCACCTCACCTGGAGCCGCACGGATGTGGTGGGCGGGTCATCGGCGGTCGTGCTGCCGTTGCCGGGTCAAACGGATGAGGAGTGGCGCGATTACCGTGATATCGCTGTGCTGGCGTTTCTCACTCCGCAGGATGACACCGGTGAGCCGCTCCGGCCAAAGACCATTCAAAGCAACCGGCCTGAATTTCGCTGGGAAGATTGTCTCCGCCGGGGAGAGCCCGAAGGCCGCCTGTCGCTTCCCCCAGCGCCTAAAGGCGAACCTACGTGGGTGGAAGTAACCTTCCCGGATGCGGTTGCGGTCAGGACCGTGGAATTTTCAAATGTCGAGGGATTCAACCATCACTGGTGTTACGAACCAGGTGTGGTGGTGACCATACAAGCCGTCCTGGCCGACGGGATCAGGCAGGATATCCTCCGCACCCCCATGCCGCAAAGCAACTGGCAGGACAATCAGCCCATCTCGCTGGCCTGTTCGGAGGTGCCGGGTGTAAAGGCCTACCGGATCCTGGTGGAGAACAGGCAGCCGATGAACCTGCGGTCGCTTCGCCTGTTTTCTGCAGCCCGCAAGAACAACTGGGAGTCGGAGGCCGGCTGGACGTTACGCAGTCCGGTGCGGGCGGGTGAACATCCCGACCAGTCCCGTTCCGCCTTTGTCGACCCGGAACAGATCAGGGATCTTTCATCGG
>CAZOYZ010000777.1:0-2274 GCA_964584045.1 uncultured Prolixibacteraceae bacterium
TAAAGATCAAACTGAAGAATCCGTTTAAAGGAAGCCGCGCGTGGTTGTGGTTGATCATGGCGGGCGTCGTGGTATGTATTGTTGTTGCTTCTGCAGGCAATGAGCTGATGGAATATACGTCGACTGATGAGTATTGCATGTCCTGCCACATTCACCCTCATGCCGATCAAAGCTGGAAACTGTCTTCCCATTACGATAACAGCTCAGGTGTGATCACGCACTGTGTGGAATGTCATTTGCCGCCGAAAGGACACGGACATCTGCCGGCGAAGATCAGACACGGTTTTAAAGATGTATATGGCATGCTCTTTAAAGACAGCGCTGATTTTAACTGGGAGGATAAAAGAAAACTGGAGTACGCAAAACATATTGTTTATCAGGAATCATGTTTAAAATGCCACGGCAATTTATTCCCCTCCACGCTTTCGCGTGAAGGGGATGATGCCCACCTCTATTTTCTTACGAGTAAGGAAAAATTGAGCTGTCTGAATTGCCACTTACATGTGGGGCATTTTGATCCCAATGCGAAGCATGAGCATAATCTGAATTTCGGAGATACGACTGCGGTAAAGGAAGTATATACAGCCGCTACTCCCGTCACTGAGTTTAAGAACTTCACGGAACGGATCCCGGGCACTGACGTTTCGTTCGACATGGTCGCTGTTCCGGGGGGCACATTCAGCCTGGGCAGTCCGGAAGACGAACCTTTGCGTGATGAGGATGAGGGACCGGTACGTCAGGTAAAGGTTTCCCGATTTTTTATGGCGAAGGCAGAGGTAAGCTGGGATGAATACCTGGCTTTTTTCCAGGAAACTTCATCACAGGGAAGGAAAGAGTCGGCAGAAACCGACGACGATGTGGATGGAATAACGGGTCCGACCCCCCCCTGGGGAGCGCCTGACCAGGGCTGGGGAAAAGGGAAGCGTCCGGCTATCACCATGACCTGGCATGCTGCCAATGTGTATTGTAAATGGTTGTCGCAGGTGACGGGGAAAAAATACCGGCTGCCGACAGAGGCTGAGTGGGAGTATGCCTGCCGCGGAGGAACCTCTACCCCGTACCCGTTTAAGGGTAGTCCCCGGGATTACAGTTCAAAAGGCCTTTTCCGGAAGATCATTGGCCCGGACACGACGGTGATCAATTCGTATGTGGTGTATGAACTTAACAGCGGAGGAAAGACTGCCGAGCCGGGAGCGGTAAAGGCGAATCCGTTCGGATTGAAAAACATGTCCGGCAACGTGGCGGAGTTTTGCAGCGATCCGTATAACCCGGACACTTATGCAACCTATAAGGGACAGGTAACCGTCGATCCCCGCGGCCCTAAACGGGGAAGGGAATATGTGGTACGGGGTGGATCATTTAAAAGTGATGCCAAAGATGTGCGGAGCGCTGCCCGCGATTTTACGCGGACCACCGAATGGCTGATGACGGACCCTCAAATGCCGAAATCGATCTGGTGGTATTCGGACGTGCTGGATGTAGGCTTTCGTGTGGTTTGTGAACCAGATAGTTTGTTAGCGAAATAAAAAGATAAAAGATAACGGAGATAAGAAGAAAGATGACTGATCAATCGAAAAATATTAACCGGCGACGTTTTCTAGGAGCTACCGCCCTCGCCGGAATAGGGGTTTTGGGAGTGAATGCAGTCGTGTCGTCATGTAAAGCAAAAGATGTAACCCGTTCGTTGGGACTTCCGCCCATTCTTTCCGGTGCCCCTCAGGGAAGAGAACTCCGCGCGGGTCTGGTGGGCGCAGGTAACCGGGGAACAGGCGCAGCCATTAACTTTATCAGTGCGGGTCCCGGGTTAAAGCTGATCGCACTGGCGGATGTTTTTCAGGATAAGGTTGATGCCTGCCGGGACCGGTTTGAAAAATATCATCTGCCAATTCCGGAAGAAAATTGTTTTGTCGGTTTTGATGCCTACCAGAAGCTGATGGCACTGAAAGATGTCGACGTCGTTATTCTGGCGACCCCGCCGAAGTTCAGACCGGAACATTTTCGGGAAGCGATCCGGCAGAAGAAACATGTTTTTATGGAAAAGCCTGTGGCTGTCGATCCGGTAGGCATCCGCTCGGTCATCGCAACAGCAAAAAAAGCTGAGGCGATCGGGCTGAATGTAGTCACCGGAACCCAGCGAAGGCATCAGGAAGATTATATTGAAACCTATAAGCAGGTGGCCAACGGAGCGATCGGGCAGATCGTTTCCGCGAAAGCCTACTGGAATCAAAACCATGTCTGGTTCCGCACCAGGGAAGAAGGATGGGACGACATGAC
>CAZOYZ010000778.1:0-2263 GCA_964584045.1 uncultured Prolixibacteraceae bacterium
CAAAATTAGATCCGGTTATTTTCTCCGGAAACCCCCCATAGGGGGTTTTTCATCGGATTCGGGCATTTAACCCTTTAGGGGGTAGGTATTTTCCCGGCATTTGAGTTATTTTGCATCGATAACCAAAAATCATCAGACCAATGGTGTTTTTTTTAAGGATAGCGGTTGTTTTAGCCATCATCCATCTGTTTTCTGATGATGCAGGAGCTTTGCCGGATGGGGAACTCGACAGCCTGTTATGGTGCCTTTCCGGTGCAGAGGCAGACTCGGACAAGGTGCTTCTTTATTTAAAAATAGGCGAATTTTATGAAAAAACGGAACTTCCAAAAGCGAAGGAATATTACAACAAAGCCAGGATTCTGAGCGAAAAAAGCCGGTACAGTAAAGGATATTATACGTTTGCCATTAACTATTCGTATGTTTTAAATGTTGAAGGACAGCACGATTCGGCAATCATTGTTAATCGAAAAGCACTTCAACTTGCCCGGGCTGAGAAAAACAAGCGACAGGTTGCCGTGGCTTTGGGCGGTATCGGAAATGCCTGCACGTACAAATCGCAGTATGAAACCGCCCTGGAGTATTATCAAAAAGCGCTTCCTTATGTCGAAGAAATTAATGACAAAACTTTACAGGCAAAATTCGATGACATTTTACAATGTCTTTATTATTACCTGAAACAGTACGACAAGGCCATCAATTATGGAGAAAAAGCCCTTGCGATTTTAAAGGACCGACCCGAAAGTTATGAGTACGGGGTTGCGCTGATGAACCTGTCGGTGAGCTATCTGCACCGGAATCCGCCATTACCGGAGAAAGCACTTATGGGGCAAATGGAGGTTTTACGTATTGGACAGGTCAATGGCAACCTTAAGATGCAGGCCGCTGCACTTGACAATATTGCCGATTGTTATTTGGCGTTGGAAAGACCGGAAGAGGCCAGGAAATACCATCAGAAAGGACTGGAACTGGGAAAAAAAATGAACTTGGTTCAAACGGTTTATATCTCGTCGATGGGATTGGGTTTTTACGAGATGCAGAAAAACAATTTTGATCAGGCTGAGACCTGTTTCAGGGAGGCTTTGTCCATTACGCAAAAACATGGAATGCTAAATCAGGAAAAAGATTGTATGAATGCGTTTGTTGACCTTTCACTTGCCAGGAATGATTACGTCGCGTACAAGCATTATGAAAGGAAGCTGGATTCTCTTAGCAATCGGGTTTTAAATGAAACAATCCAGAAGGCCATGCTTGAACTCGAAACAAAGTATGAGACGGAGAAAAAGGAATCCCGAATAGACGCTCTTGAGCAGGAGCGAGGATTGGTTTTGTCGTTAACCGGGGCAGGGACCCTTATTTTGATATTGATGGTTATTCTCTTGTTTTTCCGTAACCGGATGGTTCATCATCAAAAGCGTATAGCCGAACAGCAGGTTGTTCAGTTGAAACAGGAAAAACAACTGATCGCCACCCAGTCGGTCCTTGAAGGAGAAACGGCAGAGCGAAGTCGCCTGGCCCGCGATCTGCACGATGGGCTTGGTGGAATGCTTTCAGTAGTCCGGCTGAACCTGAAGGGGATAAGAACAGGTAGTTTTATCGAAGACGAAGATATTCATCGTTATGATAGTGCGCTTTCCATGCTCGATAATTCAATAAGGGAATTGAGACGTGTTGCTCACCACATGATGCCCGAGTCACTGTTGCGGTACGGGCTAAAAGCGTCGCTGATGGATTTTTGCAGAGATGTCCCCTCGGTTCAGTTTCACTATTTCGGGAACGACAACAGGCTCGACAGCAAGCTCGAAATACTAATATACCGGTCGGCCCACGAACTGGTAAATAATGCGCTGCGCCATG
Source organism: uncultured Prolixibacteraceae bacterium (assembly GCA_964584045.1). GTDB lineage: Bacteria > Bacteroidota > Bacteroidia > Bacteroidales > Prolixibacteraceae > JBCFBK01. The sequence continues at coordinate 1,855 of CAZOYZ010000778.1, forward strand.
CAGAAGCAGTACACGTTAATTTACAGCTCGTACAGGAGGACGACCGCGTTTCGCTGACCGTTCAGGACGACGGAAAAGGTTTTGACCCGGAAGCTGCCGGCAAAGGAATGGGCCTTGAGAATATAAAAAACAGGGTTGGATCTTTCGATGGGCGGATGAGCATTTATTCATCACCCGGGAATGGGACTGAAATTAATATCGAAATTCAATTCAGTGAAGACTCATGATACAGGTACAGATTGTTGACGATCATAAAATGCTGGTTGAAGGGTTACGCAAGCTTATCGATGAATCGGGAACCGCTAAAGTGACTGCGGTCTCGCATGATGCAGCACACTGCTACCGGATGCTGGCCGGCGAAATTCCCGATGTGCTTTTGCTGGATATCAACCTTCCGGATGCCAATGGT
>CAZOYZ010000779.1:0-2257 GCA_964584045.1 uncultured Prolixibacteraceae bacterium
ACTCGCGGCTCATCCGTGCGATCTGTTCCTCCAGTGCTTTGATCCGGGCCTCGGCATCGGTCTTCTTGGCTCTTTCAGTAACCACAACGGCTTCGGGAGCATGGTTCACAAAGCGTTCATTGTTCAGCTTTTTCATGACCGACTCCAGGAAGCCCTTCACATAATCCAGGTCTGCATTCAGCTTTTTTAATTCTTCTCCCACATCGACCAAACTGCCAAGAGGGATAAAAAAAGTTGTCGATTTGATGAGGAACGAAGCGGCACCGGCTTTTTCGTGGTCCACCTGCCTAAGGGAAGATAAATTACCCAGCTTGATAAGAATAGGATCAAACACCGGATCATATCCTTTATCTCCCGGCATAACCGCTAATTCCAGAAGTTCCTTGTTCGGCAGATTATTATTGGTACGGACGATCCTGATCGCGGCGATGGTTTCCTTCACATCTTCAAAGGACCGGATCAGCGATTCATCGTAGGTCACAGATTCGGGCCAACGGCTTACCATGATGCTTTGGCCGTCCCTGCGATCTCTCAGTAACTGCCAGATCTCCTCGCTCACAAAAGGCATGAACGGGTGGAGGAACCTCAAAATCGTGTCGAAGATGCCGGTTAGTTCGGTATAGGTCTTTACATCAACAGGCTGCAGGTAGGCCGGTTTAACGATCTCGAGCAGCCAGCCGGAGAACTCGTCGCGGACAGTGGTGTAAACACTCATCAGTGCATCAGAGATCCGGAACTTGTCGAAATGGTCGTTGGTTTGTTGGAGGATACTGCCAAACTTGTTTTGAAACCATTCGATAGCTAACCTGGAATGTTCGGGCTGGGGAATTGAATGGTCAACCTTCCATCCTTTCACCAGACGGAAGGAATTCCAGATCTTGGTGGCAAAACCTGCGCCTTGCAAAGGAAGACTTTCATCGAAAAGCAGGTCGCCGCCTGCCGGTGAACAAAGCAACATCCCCACGCGGACTCCGTCCGCCCCGTACTTGTCGATCAGGTCGAGCGGGTCGGGTGAATTTCCCAGGGACTTTGACATTTTCCGGCGTAGTTTGTCCCGGACCATGCCGGTGAAATAAACATTTTTAAACGGATAGATCCCGCGGTATTCATAACCGGTCATGATCATCCTGGCCACCCAAAAGAAAATAATATCAGGAGCAGTGATCAGGTCATTGGTCGGATAATAATATTGGATTTCCTTATTCTCAGGAAACCTGATCCCGTCAAATACCGAAATTGGCCACAGCCAGCTTGAAAACCAGGTATCCAGCACATCTTCGTCCTGGCGCAGGTCAGTTGCTGAAATCGCGTTGCTGCCGGTCTTTTTTCTGGCCAATTCCAGGGCCAGTTCAGGAGTCTGAGCCACCACGAATGAACCGTCGGGCAGGTAATACACCGGGATCCGGTGACCCCACCATAACTGCCGGCTGATACACCAGTCTTTAATATTTTCCATCCAATGGCGGTAACTGTTCTTAAACTTGGCCGGATGAAAAACGATGGTGTCGTCCATGACATTTTCCAAAGCAGGCTTCACCAGTTCGCTCATTTTCAGGAACCACTGAGCCGACAACTTCGGCTCGATCACCGCATCGGTCCGCTCTGAATACCCTACTTTATTTACATAATCTTCTATCTTTTCTACGTGGCCTGTTTTTTCAAGTTCAGTAGTAATCTTATCGCGGACCACAAAACGGTCCTCTCCGATAAAGAGGATCGCTTCCTTGCTCAACGTGCCGTCATCATTAAAAATATCAATGACAGGCAGATTAAACTTCAAACCGATTTCATAATCGTTGATGTCATGTGCCGGCGTGATTTTAAGGCATCCGGTACCGAACTCCATATCCACGTATTCGTCTTCGATGACAGGGATCGATCTGTTGATCAATGGTACCAGCACGGTCTTACCTTTGAGGTGCCTAAAGCGGTCATCATTGGGATTGACGCATACAGCCGTATCACCCAGGATCGTTTCCGGGCGGGTTGTCGCGATGGTTACAAATTCGTTTTCGCTCCCTTCGATGCGGTACTTCAGGTAATAAAGTTTTGACCGGACTTCCTTATAAATCACCTCTTCATCCGAAAGGGCTGTTTTTGCAGCCGGATCCCAGTTTACCATCCGCACGCCACGATAAATCAGTCCCTTGGTATACAAATCGATAAACACCCGGATGACCGATTCGCTCCGGGGTTCATCCATGGTAAAACAGGTACGCTCCCAATCGCAGGAGGCGCCCAATTTTTTAAGCTGTTC
>CAZOYZ010000780.1:0-2257 GCA_964584045.1 uncultured Prolixibacteraceae bacterium
ATCCGCAGGCAATTGCCTTGGGAAGCACCTTCAACCCGGAACTGGTAAGGAGAATGGCAGAATCTGTTTCCCGGGATTTAAAAGCCATGCACATTAAACAGATTCTCTCGCCTGATTTGGATATCGCCAGAGAACTCCGCTGGGGAAGAGTGGAGGAAACCTATGGTGAAGACCCTTATCTGAACGCGGTAATGGGAATCACTTACGTGAAGACTTTCCAGAAAAATGGCATCATCTGCACGCCCAAACATTTTGTGGCACATGGCAGTCCGACGTCAGGACTGAATCTGGCATCGGTCAGCGGCGGAGAACGGGAATTCCGGTCAATCCACCTCTACCCGTTTGAGAAGGTCATCCGTGAGGCTAACCCGATGTCGCTGATGAACTGCTACAGTTCCTACGACGGCGTGCCCATCGCCGGATCACATTATTATCTGACTGATCTTTTGCGTAAGGAGCTGGGATTTAACGGTTACGTGTATTCCGACTGGGGATCGATCGATATGCTTTACAGCTTCCATCATACGGCATCAGATAACGCGGATGCTGCGCGGCAGGCGCTGGAAGCCGGAATTGACATGGAGGCAACCGGGAACCTCTACCTGGAACTGGAAAAACTGGTGCAAGAGAAGAAGATGGATCTCAATGATATTGACCAGGCAGTAAGTCGTGTTTTACAGGTGAAGTTTGCAAGCGGCCTGTTTGATAAACCTGTAAGCGAAGCCGTGGATGCGACCAAAGTGATCCATTCCAAAGAGAGTGTCAGACTGGCCCGGGAAATTGCCGCTGAGAGCATTGTCCTCTTAAAAAATGATCATAACCTTCTGCCGCTTTCTGCCGGAAAACAAAAATCAATTGCCCTGATAGGGCCGAATGCCGACCGTTATCAACCCGGGGACTATTCCTGGACGCGAAGCAACGAACATGGGGTTACTCTTTTACAGGGACTGAAGAATCTTGCCGGAAATCAGGTGAACATTCATTATGCCAAGGGTTGCGACGGATGGAGCCAAAGCAGGGTGGGTTTTCCTGAAGCTGTCACAGCGGCCAGGAACAGCGATCTGACAGTGATCGTGGTCGGGACAGAGAGCGGCACGTTTTCAGACAATGCCAACGTGACCTGCGGGGAAGGATTTGACCTGAACGACATCGGACTGCCGGGTGTGCAGGAAGATCTGATAAAAGAAATCAAAGCGGTTGGCAAACCTGTTATCGTAATTCTTTTGGCCGGTAAGCCTTTAGCGATGCCGTGGGTAAAAGACAACGCCGACGCCGTTTTGGTACAATGGTACGGAGGTGAAGAACAAGGAAATGCCATGGCTGATGTTTTGTTTGGGAACGTGAATCCATCGGGCCGGCTCAATGTTTCATTTCCTCAGTCAACAGGACATTTGCCGTGTTATTACAATTACCTTCCGACCGATAAAGGATATTATCATGTGCCCGGAAGCACTGATAAACCCGGCAGGGACTATGTGTTCAGCAGCCCCGTTTCGCTCTGGAGCTTTGGTTATGGTCTGAGCTATACCACATTTGATTATATCGATGCGGTTGTCGAAAAGCGAGAAGTATCAGCCGGAGATACTATCAGCATTGATGTGACCGTTAAAAACACCGGGAACAGGGATGGACAAGAGGTTGTCCAGCTTTATGTGAGGGACGTGGTGAGTTCGGTCGTTACGCCGGTAAAGCAGTTGAAGGCATTCAGCAAGGTTCAATTGAAAGCGGGAGAGACAAAGACCGTTCACCTCAGCGTACCTGTTGATGAACTCGCCTTATACAACAAAGAGATGAAGAGAGTGGTGGAGCCGGGTGAATTTGAATTGCAGGTTGGCGCTTCCTCCGATCACATTAAAATCATAAAAAAGGTCAATGTGATGGAAACCTATTAACTAACGACACATGAAACGATCATTTTTACAACTTTGTTTTTTACGGAATGTCTGCATTTCGTTTGCGCAGACAAACACACCGGTGGCTTGTTTCTGGTATGACAAGTTGCAATAGTTCAGAGACAATTTGCTTGGATAATTTGATCTTATGACTATTTTTACAGTACGATGCAGAACAGTACAGAATGAATTAATTAAAGAACAAGTATCTTTGTTTCCAGGCACTTTGATGTCTATTTACAATTGAGAATCCGACTATTGCCGGGAGAATAATGTTAACCTAAACAAGCTATATGAAACGACCAATTTCAATTTTGTTTATTTTATTGATGGGCCTGATGGCCGCATTTTCCCAAACGAAACGA
>CAZOYZ010000781.1:0-2253 GCA_964584045.1 uncultured Prolixibacteraceae bacterium
ATACGATCAACTACGAGATCCCTGTCTCAAAGGAGTTCACCATCCCGGTATTTTCATCACTGGTCGCCAACCCATACACCGAGAAGGTTTACTTCGCCGCAGGTATCTCTTTTTATTTATAGACCCGAAAGTCACAACATAAGGTAGGGAGATCCGGTGTCACCGCCAGTCCGGTCAGGGAAGTAGATCGTTAAGCAGTCATTCACAAAAAAGAAACGTTATTGACAGCGGGGTATTAATACTTCACGAATAAGGTCACTTCTTCGTGAATTTCCCTTCGCGCAAGTTACTCCCGCTCGGCAAAGCTCAAACCCAGTTTGGCCTTGCACTCACTTATTCGTAAATTTCGCTGCGCGCAAATTACTCCCGCTCGGCAAAGCCAAACCAGTTTGGCTTTGCACTCACTTATTCGTAAATTTACTGCATGTTATTAAACTACTTCAATCGTGCTGTTGCCAGGTGGTTTGAAAAGAGTTTTCAGGCCCCCACCGGCGTGCAGACACAGGCCTGGGAATCCATTCGATCAGGAGACCATACGCTGATCGTTGCTCCCACGGGTTCGGGGAAAACACTGGCCGCTTTTCTTTCCGCTATTAACGAATTGGTCAGACAGGGACTGCATGGTAAGCTGGAACCGGTCACGCAGGTGGTCTATATATCGCCGCTAAAAGCCCTCAGCAACGACATTGAACGCAACCTGCAACTCCCGCTGAAGGGGATCAGAAAGGAACTTCAGGAGGAAGGGATGGCGGCTGTCGATATAAAGGTTATGGTGAGGACCGGCGATACGACCATGGCTGAACGGGCAGGCATGATCAAACATCCTCCCCACATCCTGGTGACAACCCCGGAATCGCTTTATCTGCTGCTTACCAGTGTGAACGGACGCAAAATGCTTGAAACCGTTCATACCCTGATCATCGATGAGATCCATGCCCTGGTGGGCGATAAAAGAGGCTCTCACCTGGCGCTGAGCGTGGAGCGGCTGCAGGCCCTTACCTCAAAACCAATCCAGCGTATCGGGCTTTCGGCCACCCAAAAACCGGTGGAAGAAGTGGCCCGTTTTCTCACCGGTTCAGCGTCGGGCAAGCCGGTCAACTGCAGGATCGTGAATACCGGTCACTCCCGGAAGCTGGACTTATCGGTCGAAGTGCCCCGTTCACCGCTCACGGCTGTCATGGCCAACGAAGTGTGGGAAGAAATTTACGACAGGCTGATCGCCCTGATCGCTACCCATGAAACAACCCTTATCTTTGTGAATACCCGAAGACTTGCCGAACGTTTATCCCATAATCTGAATGAACGGCTGGGGCCGGGCCAGGTATTGGCCCACCACGGCAGCATGTCGAAAGAGCGGCGGCTCGATGCCGAGAGCCGGCTGAAGACCGGTTCTCTGAAAGCGCTCGTAGCCACAGCCTCCATGGAACTGGGGATTGATGTGGGCGCCATCGACCTGGTCTGTCAGATCAGCGCTCCGCATTCCATCGCCACCTTTCTGCAGCGGGTGGGCCGCTCCGGTCATAGCGTAAATAAAACCCCCAAAGGCATTCTTTTCCCGCTTACGCTCGACGAACTGGTGGACTGTGTGGCGATTCTTGACGCGATCCGCCAGGGCGAGCTGGACCGGATCATCATGCCTGAGAAACCGCTGGACGTACTGGCCCAGCAGATTGTAGCCGAAACCGCCAATCAGGAATATAGCGAAGCGGATTTGTTCTCCCTGGTCAAAAAAGCATATCCGTATCATAAACTAAGCAGGAAGGAATTTGATGAGGTGGTCGGCATGATGGCGGAAGGTTATGCCAGCCGGAAAGGCAGAAGAGGCGCTTACCTGTACCACGACCGGATCAACCAAAAGATCAAAGCCCGAAAAGGGGCCCGCCTCACGGCGACCATCTCGGGAGGAGCCATTCCCGACAATTTTGAATTCGACGTGGTACTGGAACCGGAAAATATTTTCCTGGGAACGGTCAACGAAGATTTTGCCATGGAAAGCATTCCCGGCGACATTTTCCAGTTGGGGAACAATTCATGGAAGATCCTCCGGATCGAGAGCGGAAAAGTGCGGGTGGCCGATGCGGCGGGTCAGCCGCCGAACATTCCGTTCTGGCTCGGAGAAGCACCCGGCAGGACCAAAGAACTTTCGCAGGCGGTTTCACACCTCCGTGAAGAAATTGCCAAAAAAGTTGCTGGCATGGTGATTTCATCGGAGCAGAGGAAGGAGGAATTGACTTTAGATCATAGCCGGCGCGA
>CAZOYZ010000782.1:0-2248 GCA_964584045.1 uncultured Prolixibacteraceae bacterium
AAGAGGAATACTTTTTACCGGCATAGGTCTTATCATCGCGTTTCTCTTCGTATTCATCTAGCTACAGTGCGTATTAGGTCACAGGTCTGATATCTTCATGTGCGATGTTGACTGCCCTGTGCCGTTATCATATATGGGATTAGTCACGGATGACTGATCCGGGCTACCCATCCCCCGCCGGAGGCCAGTGAAACCGTGAGATGGTCTCCCCTTTTTACTTTTCGGTTCTCTTTTTTGTAATCATTGGCGCGAATATCGGCATTGATCCCGTCCCGGATCAGTTCCAGGGAATATTCTCCGCGATCATCCAGAAAGCTAAAATCCAGTTCCAGTTCACGGGGCGTCCAGTCCGTGATGGCAGCTACATACCAGTCATCGCCATGACGCCGCGCCAATGCGATATAGTCACCTATTTTACCTGCCAGCGGAACAATCTCGTCCCACTCCACCGGAATCGCTGTTAAAAAACGGGCGCATTCCTCTTCCCGGTAATACTCAGAAGGAGCATCCGGAACCATTTGCATGGGGCTTTCGGCAATCACGGCCATAGCCAGCGAATGGGCCCGCGTTCCCTGTCCCACGGGAATGTCTTCAATTTTCTGAAAGGTTTTTTTTGTGGAGTTAAACATGGTTCCCGGTATATAATCCATCGGACCGGCTACATTGCGGATAAAAGGCAGCATACAGTGATGATCAGGACTGTCATAGTCACTCCATCCGTTATATTCGAATTCAATCAGGGCCTCACGGGTCAGCACGTTGGGATAAGCCCTTCGCAAGCCATCAGGTTGATAGGCGCCATGAAAATCAATCACCATTTTATATTTGGCACATTGCTCTGCAGCCCGCCAGTAAAAATTCACCATCTCCTGGTCGGCGCGGTTCATGAAATCGATCTTTACACCTTTTATTCCCCATTTCTTAAACTGAGTCAGAGCAGCGTCCATTTGCGCATCAAAATTCGCGTAGGTTACCCAAAGGATCACATCCACATTTTTTGACCGGGCATACCTGACTACTTCCTCCATATCCAGTTCGGGGATGACCTGCGTAAGGTCTTCACCTTTTGTCCACCCGTAATCGAGCAAAAAATAACGGAGGCCGTACTCCGAAGCAAAGTCGGTCATATACTTTGCTGTTGCTGTATTGATACCTGCCTTAAAATCGATTCCGAAAATTTCGCGTCTTGCCCACCAATCCAGGATCACCCATCCCGGCTTGATCCACGAGGTATCTTCAATTTTCAATTCGGGGCCCATCAGATAGACCAACTGATTGCAGAGCAATTCGGTGTCTTCGCCGGCCAGCGCAAAGATCCGCCAGGGAAATTCCCTTGTTCCTTCCGTTTTTGCCAGGTAATCATGGTGTTCAATCACTTTTTTAAAAGTCATTGAATTGCCCTTCTCGTAATATTTAGCCGGATATGGCCAGAAAGTGGCCTGGAGGTGGTTCGCATTTTTACTGATCCACATTACCGGGTAATCCCACACACCGGCTTCCAAAAATAAGATCTTTTTACGGGAAGGAAGTTCGAGTAAGGCCGGCAAATTCCCTTTATCACCCGACTGTATTTCCGTAATCTTTTTCCGGATGTAGGGCGCTTCATAATCACTGTTGGCTCTCATGTCATACTGAAATGTCAGAAGTGAATTTTCATCGCACACAAAACCGGCATGTTCGTTTTTAATCGTGATCTCACCCTCCAATGCGCTGATAATCCGGTACGCTATTCCTTCATTGTATGCACGAATTTGCAGTTTGCAGCTTCCTCTGAACTCGATGGTGGTTTCATTGAAATTTTCAGGAATAGAGTCTCTTTTTTCTTTGACCGCCGGAACCACTATCCTGTTTACAGCCCTTGTCTTTACCTTTCTGATTTGCGGATACGCCGCGGGAATATCGCCACCGTCTGTTTCCAGTCTGATATCACGGATTTCAAACAACTGCTCCCCTTCCGATATAACCTGAAGGGATACTCTTTCTGAGACAACCGCCCTGACAAGCAGCTTTTTGTCGGGAGAAAATGTGTCTGAATTTTTCGCGCCGACCGTCACCGAGGTCAGCAGCATACAAAGGAGAACGCAACTTTTCAGCTTCATTTTGATCAGATTTGCTTGCAAGATAATCAGTTTTATCAAAACCATCATCACCTAGTCAATTGCACTGTCATATAATTTACAGGTTGGGAAACAGAAACAATCGCGGAACCTGAATCATTCTGCCGCATAATTTCCTAACTTTGGATCAC
>CAZOYZ010000783.1:0-2246 GCA_964584045.1 uncultured Prolixibacteraceae bacterium
AAAAAGATCAGACTGCAACCCGGAAGGTGGCCAATAACTTTACCGGATTTAAAAATCTGCGGATCATCCACTGTAACGGGAAAGATGTTTTTGATTCCATGAATGCCATGGCCGAAGCCAAGCGTCATGCACTGGAAGCCGGAGAACCGGTTATTGTTCAGGCCAATTGCATCCGGATTCACTCGCATTCCAATTCAGATCGTCATGAATTATACCGCCCGGATGAAGAACGCAATTACGTGGCCGAATATGATCCGATCTCGAAATATGAAAGGATGCTGAACCGGTACGGACGGCTCACAGACGAGGAAATTCAATCAGTGAAGGACGAAGCCGCTGCCACGCTAAAAGCGGCTCACAAGGCAGCACTGAAGGCTCCTGACCCGGATCCTGAGACTTATCTTGACTTTGTTCTTCCGGAACCTTACCAGTCTGAAAAATACCCGGACGGCACCCATCAGCAGGAGGGGACACCGAAAAAGCTGATTGTTGCTTTAAATGAAACACTGAAAGCTGAATTCCGGCATAATCCGGATACTTTTCTTTGGGGACAGGATATCGCCAATAAAGACAAAGGAGGCATCTTCAACGTATCCAAGGGAATGCAGCAGGAATTTGGCTCCAAAAGAGTATTTAATGCCCCCATTGCTGAAGATTTCATCGTAGGTACCGCCAACGGAATGTCCCGCTTCGATGAAAAGATCCGTATTGTGGTAGAAGGCGCCGAATTTGCCGACTATTTCTGGCCGGCGATGGAACAATACGTGGAATGCAGCCATGATTACTGGCGTTCTAACGGAAAATTTACGCCTAACGTGACGATCAGACTGGCATCGGGAGGATATATCGGCGGAGGCCTGTATCACTCCCAAACCATCGAGGGAGCGCTGACCTCAATCCCCGGTGTCCGAATTGTGTATCCTTCGTTTGCCGACGATACGGCAGGGTTATTGCGAACAGCCCTTCGTTCGCGGGGAATAACAATGTTTATGGAGCCCAAGGCGCTTTATAATGATCCGAAGGCTGCCACCGTGGTCCCTGATGATTTTGAGGTGCCTTTCGGTAAAGCCCGCGTAAGACGTGAGGGCAATGACCTGCTGATGATTACCTACGGGAATACCACGCACATGTGCCTGGAGGCAGCAGAAAAGCTGTCAAAAGACGGTTACCAGTGTAAAGTACTCGACCTGCGGTCGTTGGTTCCGCTCGATAAGGAAGCTATTTTGGAAGGAGTTAAAGAAACAGGAAAAGTTCTGGTGGTGCATGAAGATAAAGTACATTCGGGATTCGGCGCCGAAATCACTTCCCTGATCATGGAAGAGGCATTTGAATATCTCGACGGACCGGTTCACCGCGTCGGATCCTCTTTTACTCCCGTCGGGTTCCACAGGGCCCTGGAGAGGAAAGTACTGCCAAATACCGAAAAGATCTATCACGCTGCAAAAGCAATTCTGGCTTATTAAGAAAGACGATTATGAGTAAAAAAACAGCAATTATTTATAGCTTCAACAGTAATAAAACAGCAAAAGCTGCCGAGAAGATCGCAGAAGCTTTCGGAAAGAATAAGATCCATGCTCTTAATGCGGAGGAAATTACTGAGAAAGAATTTTTAAATTATGATAATCTGATTTTGGGAGTACCTACCTGGTTTGACGGAGAACTTCCCAATTACTGGGATGAGTTTGTTCCGGCGCTGAAGGATTTGGATATGAAGGGCAAGAGCGTTGCAATTTTTGGATTGGGTGACCAGGCCGGTTACCCCGAAAATTTTGCCGACGGCATCGGGATCATGGGAAAACTCCTCCGGGACCGAGGTGCAAAACTTGTCGGATATACGGACAATGATCATTATGAATTTGAATCGTCGGCAGCCATTGAAAACGGTAAATTCATGGGTCTGGTACTTGATCAGGAAAACCAGGCCAGGCTCTCGAAAGGCAGGATCGAAAAATGGGTGGAAGCCTTGAAAATGGAATTAGATATCGAATAGACTTACGTTGAAAAAATAATTGTACAATCTTCCGGCAGCACAGGGTTTTCGCACTGTTTCTGATTCTGTTAACATAATGAACTCAAAATGTGTCGGATATTTCATGCGGGACGGTCATGTACCTGTAAAAACAGGAAACTCCTTTTGTCTTATAGTTGATATTATGTTAAGTATTGTAAATTCAAAAAAGAGGGAATCGAGCCCTCTTTCCGTTTTATTTAAGATCTTCCAGTTTCTTATTCACTTCATCAAACTT
>CAZOYZ010000784.1:0-2243 GCA_964584045.1 uncultured Prolixibacteraceae bacterium
AGCGAAACATCACAAAAATGCCGTTTTGGAGATTTTCGCAGCGAATTGGCCGACCGTATATGCGTATTAAATTTCTTCGTGGAGGCCTTTTCGGGAATCTTGTGATCAATGAATGTCTATGTGGTTCTTCAACAAATATTCTATGTGTTCGATGTGCCTGTGTGGTTGTCACGGCCCAATTTTTAGAAAAGCTCTTGTCTTCTATTTTTAGCTACCGCCTTTACAAAAGCCCTGTCAATAATATTTAATTTTCCGCGATCCGGTTCTTCAAACGCATTACATTTTTTTAGGTATTCATTTAATTCACTAAAATCATCTCCATAAAGATTATCACTGAATTCCTGAAGTCGGGACAATACTTTTATCAATACAGAAGGGTCTTTGCCCCGACTCAGTTTCCGCAAAGAAAGGATATAGTCTTCCCGGAAAACAGTCGGAACAATAATACGGGTTTGATTTCCTTTTACTAATTCTGCATTCATCATCATGCGGGAAACCCGGCCATTACCATCATTAAATGGATGTACTTCACTGCAAAGAAACATCATAAAAACAGCTTTTGCCATCGGTTCAGCAAGAGCGGCATAAAGTTTAAACCCGAATCTTAGCGTGCCTTCCACAAGTTTTGGCTCGACAAATTCAGTGTCGCCTGCCTGATTCTTTTTTATTTTAAATACCCCTGGTTCAAAATCCGGCCGCCCGGACATCAAAATAGTATGCCTTCTCTTCAGGATTGAGATCAATTCGTTTTCTGATATCGGGGTGATATTCATTTCTGAACGATTGGAAAGTATCTTGAATGTTCCCAATATATCATGGGAGTCATCTACCCGTTTAGGAATGACAGTTCCCGTATCGACTATCATTTTGGCCTCTTCAACTTCAAATCTAGTGCCTTCAATAAAATTTGAAAAATAACTTTCATAAAAAGAAAACAACCGGAAAGAACTCTCCGTAACATTCTTATTTGGTCTTAATTCAAAAAAATGGTCTTTTAACGTATCATATAATATCGTGAAAAGCTCTGCCCGATTCATATCGTAAGGAACGCCCGCTGCCAAAGCCTTACCGGATCCGGTAGAAAGAACATCTGGCGTATGTGTGGAAAGTAAAGCAGAAATGATCTTATTAAGTTTTTCAAATTCGTGATCCATACCCAATTGTTCCGAAATCTTGCGAGTTTCATCACGAAATAAATTAACCCTTCCCTCACCACCGGCATGGATCATTTTTTCAAGTCGCTTTTCAATAAATTCGATCGGGAACGATTTGGATTCATCTGCTTTTTTGCGACTGGATTGCATCACTTCCAACATCCAGCGATACTCTGAAGAAATAAATATGGGTAAGCTACCAAGCGGAATGTCATTCTCCAATGCCGGCTTCCCTTGCATGACATTCAGTTGAATTCCTGGTATATCTTTAATTTTGCGATTAAATGTATAGGTTATAAAAAAATCGCCTGTTTCAGTTGGACGAAGCTCATTGGCCGTTCTATGGCTTATAACAGCTCCCGGGAATCGCCATGCTAAAATCTCGATAAGATTTCTCCGCACAATGGATTCCGCAGAATCATAGAGATTTGTAGTATATATGCGGGGAGCTATTCTCTTCAGCTTTCCCAATTTCTCTAATCGAGAGATTCGTCTTGAAACTACAGCATCAGAAGACGCGAATATGACTTCTTTTGTTAAATCAATAGTTACAGCCATCCTGTTTTTTTTGATTTATACCTGTAAAATTGCAAAATATTTGCAGGTAAAACTACTTTCGAAGATGAAAATGCAAAATATTTACAACTATAAATACGATATTGCAAAATATTTACGATTATAATACGGGAGTCTTCTTTTGAGCAAAGTTATGCATTTTACAACTAAGAAAGCTTGTCCTTCTTCTTCTATGTGTTCGATATGTCTATGTGGTTCTTCAACAAATATTCTATGTGTTCGATGTGCCTGTGTGGTTTTCCTCAGAACGTGCCTATGAAATAGACGACCCATTCTTTAAACAATGGATCATTACCCGCAGGAACCTTTAAAACGACCGTCTTCCCAATGCGACGGACTTACCCCGATGCTATTGGCTAACTCCCGTTGCGTCATGTCCTTTTCTTGCAATGACAGTGCTCAAATTTTGCAAAGGCGAATTCAACACCCTCCAACCCGCTTCGAAACATCCGGAAGCGGATGGGTCAAAAAAGCCGGGAACTGGCCGTGAAGCTTTTCGACGAGAAACTCGTC